>JAKCCH010000006.1 GCA_021838945.1 Actinomycetes bacterium | reverse complement strand
ACGCTGACGGCGAAGGTCACGGTGTCGGGGTTGGTCACCGGGTCGGGACAGCCGGCTCCGACCGGGTCCGCCACGGTCACGGTGGGCCCGAAGCACTGCACGCTGGGTCGCGGCCAGGCCGCGGCCCAGCCGAATTCGCCTCCCCCTACTGCCCCCCGAGCACCTGCCGCAGCAGTGCGAGCCGCTCCGGCACCGGTCGCCACCAGACCCAGCGGCCGCGGCGCTCGCTCGTGATCAATCCCGCCTCAGCGAGCACCTTGGTGTGGTGAGAGACGGTCGGCTGGCTCTTCCCGAGCGGTCCCTCCAAGTTGCATCCGCACACCTCGCCCTGGGCGGCGACGATGGAGAGGAGGCGCAGACGGACCGGATCCGCCAGAGCACCGAGCAGAGATGCCACCTCGGTCGCATCGGCGGCCGAGAGGGCGGCCTCGGTGAGGGGCGTGCAGCACAGTGTGGCGGTCCGTGCGGGCATGTGCGCCTCCTATTGACAGTGGTCGATATGTTGCACCATGCTCTCATCGACGCTCATCAATGTATCGGAGGAGGCCCCGTGTCCCGAGTGCAGCTCGCCCTCAACGTGTCCGACTTGAACGAGGCGATCGACTTCTATTCGAAGCTCTTCGGAGCGGAACCGGCGAAGGTCCGTCCCGGTTACGCGAACTTCGCCATCGGGGAGCCGCCGTTGAAGCTCGTCCTGATCGAGCATGCGTCAGCACGTGGCACCGGCGTTGGCGGAGCGCTCAACCATCTCGGTGTCGAGGTGGGCTCGACCGAAGAGGTCGCCCGGGCGACGATGCGCCTGAGGGGCGAAGGTCTCTCGACCGAAGTTCAGGACGGGGTGACCTGCTGCTATGCGGTGCAGGACAAGGTGTGGGTGAACGACCCGGACGGAGCGCCATGGGAGTTCTACGCGGTGCTCGCCGACGCGCCGGTAGGTAGCGGCGTCGGCGGCGACGGCAGGTGCTGCGGTGCCGAGGCCACGGAGGCCGCCGACCGAGCCGCGGCGCAGCTCTGCTGCTGAGCTGCCGGCCGACCGCGAACCGGACTCCCGGGTGAGGAACGACACGGCGCTTTCGCGCCGCCTTGTCGCCGAGGTGCTCGGCAGCGCCTTTCTCGCGGCTGTCGTCATCGGTTCGGGGATCGCCGCCCAGCAGCTCTCTCCGGGCAACGTCGGCCTCGAGCTGTTCGAGAACGCCGCCGCGACGGCTGCCGGGCTCTACGCCATCATCTTGATGTTCGGTCCGGTCTCCGGCGGTCACTTCAACCCGGTCGTGTCGTTCGTGGATGCCGCGTTCGGGGGGCTGTCGTGGCGGGATGCTGCCGCGTACCTGCCCGCACAGGTGGGTGGCTGCATCGGCGGGGCGGTTGTCGCGAACCTGATGTTCGGGCATGCGGCCGTCAGCATGTCGACCCGGCATCGCGCATCGGCCGCGCACCTGCTCGGCGAAGTCGTCGCCACGCTCGGCTTGATCCTCCTGATCTTCGCTCTCGCTCGTACCGGCCGGTCCGGTGCCGCAGCCCCCGCCGTCGGGGCGTACATCGGCGCTGCCTACTTCTTCACGAGCTCGACGAGCTTCGCCAACCCAGCCATCAGCGTCGGCCGCATGTTCTCCGACACCTTCGCAGGCATCGCCCCGGGCTCGGTTCCCGGTTACGTGGCGGCGGAGATCGCTGGCGGCGTGCTTGCATGGCTTGCTGTGAAGCTCCTGTACCCCGACGTCACACCCGCCGAGGCCGCCGACGTCGTCCTGCCACGGGCCGGGATCGACCGACAGGCCGCCATCGACCGAGAGGAGGTCCGCAGGTGAGCACCGAACGACCCGAGGTGCTGTTCCTGTGCATCCACAACGCCGGGCGCTCACAGATGGCTGCGGCGCTCCTCCGGAGGCAAGCCGGAGACCGGATCACCGTGACTTCCGCAGGCACGGACCCGGCTGATCAGGTGAACCCCGCCGTCCTCGAGGCGCTTGCAGAGATCGGGCTCGATGTGTCTTCTGAGCGGCCGACCCGCCTCCTCGACGAGATGGCCGCGCAGGCAGATGTCATCGTCACGATGGGCTGCGGCGATGCCTGTCCCTTCTATCCGGGCAAGCGGTACCTCGACTGGGAGCTGCCCGACCCTGCAGGGAAGCCGATCGAAGAGGTCCGCCCGATCCGGGACGAGATCGAGCGCCGAGTGGCGGCGCTCGTGACCGAGCTCGTCTGAGCTGGCGCGTGGCGTCCGCTCTCCTGCGAGCGAGCGCGGGTACCGTGAGCCCATGGCCGCACTCGACGCCACCCGGGTGAGCGAGGCGTTCGCGTCCGACAACTACGCAGGCGCACACCCCGAGGTCCTGAACGCCATGGTGGATGCGAACGTCGGCTTCGCGGGCGCGTACGGGGCTGATCCGTGGACGGCACGTCTCGGCGAGGTCGCCCGTCGGCACTTCGGCGAGGCGAGCGAGGTGTTCCCCGTCTTCAACGGGACCGGCGCCAACGTGATCGGCGTCCAGTCCCTCGTGCCGAAGTGGGGCGCGGTGATCTGCGCCGAGGGCGCGCACCTCGCGACCGACGAGTGCGGGGCTCCAGAGCGTGTGGGCGGCGTGAAGTTGTTGACGGTGCCGACGACCGACGGGAAGCTGACGCCGGAGCTCGTGGAGCGCCAGGCGTGGGGTCTCGAGGACGAGCACCGGGCTCGGCCGTCGGCTATCTCGGTGACCCAGGCGACCGAGGTCGGGACCGTGTACGCGCCAGAGGACCTGCGCGCGCTCGCCGACCAGGCGCACGGCCTCGGGCTGTGGGTCCACATGGACGGTGCTCGCCTGGCCAATGCCGCCGCCCACCTCGAAGTCACGCTCGGCGCGCTCACGTCCGAGGCTGGGGTCGACGTCCTCTCCCTCGGCGGGACGAAGAACGGCGGGCTGTTCGCCGAAGCCGTCGTCGTGTTGAACCCGGACGCTGTGCAGAGCATCAGGTACCTCCGGAAGATGGACACCCAACTTGCCTCGAAGATGCGATTCCTCTCCGTCCAATTGCTTGCCCTCTACGAAGGCGACCTGTGGCTGCGCTCGGCGAGGCACGCGAACGAGATGGCAGCGCGCCTCGCCACCGCTCTCGCCGACATCGACGGAGTTCGGGTCACGCAGGCGACTCAGGCGAACGGTGTGTTCGCCACCTTTCCCGAGGGAGTGGTGGAGGCGGTGCGGGAGCAGTTCAGCTTCCACGAGTGGAGCCAGGAGACGGGCGAGGTCCGGCTGATGTGCTCGTTCGCGAGCACATCCGAGGACGTGGCCGCGCTGGTGGCGGCGGTCCGCGAGGCTGTCGGCTGATGGAGCCCCGCATCTCGCTCGTGACGCTCGGTGTCGGCGACCTCGAGCGGTCATACCGCTTCTACAAGGAGGGCCTCGGGTTTCCGACGACGAGGCGACCCGCGGACGGCATCGTGTTCTTCCAGACGAGTGGCACTTCGCTCGCCCTGTTCCCGTACTCCGACCTCGCCGACGACATCGGACCCGGATGGGACGTTCCGCGGTCGAGGTTCAGCGGCATCACGCTCGCTCACAACGTCCGTGAGCGCCACGAGGTGGATGCGTTGCTCGCGCAGGCAGAGGCGGCCGGAGGCAGGATCGTGAAGCCGGACTCCGAGGCCGAGTGGGGCGGCTACACGGGGTACTTCACCGATCCGGACGGCTACCTCTGGGAAGTGGCCTGGGGTGCCTTCGAGTTCAACGAGGACGGGTCCCTCCACGTGACGTGACGGCCCCGAGGGCTCGAGAGTCCCGAGGAGCTCGAGGCGTGTTCTGCTCCGGCGCGATAGACCGGACTCGTGACGCCCGAGGACGAGCCCAAAGTCCGGTTGCGCACCGAAGACCCGTTCGAGACTCCGGCCGAGGACAGGCGGTCCGACCGCCGCCTGCGAGGGCGGCTCGTCGCGCCGGTCACGATGTGGACCGCCAGCACCATCGCAAGTCGTGCCGGTCTCACCATCTCCTCCCTCCTTGTTGCAGAAGGCGACCCGCCGCACGTGCTCGGGCTCGTCGACCCTCTGTCCGAGCTGAGGGAGCTTGCCGAGACGAGCGGCCGGTTCCTCGTCCACGTCCTGAGCAAGGACGACCGCCATCTCGCCGGTGCGTTTGCCGGGCAGTATCCGGGCGATCCGTTCGAGGGGCTCGAGTTCGTCGACGCGCCCTACGGACCGAGGCTCAGCGGAGACCGCACCGTCGCAGGTTGCCGGTTCCTTCGAGCCGAGCCGGCCGGCTTCCAAGAGCTCGTCGTCGGCGCCGTCGAGGAGATCGACTTTTCGACTCGCGCCTCGGCTCCGCTCGCCCGGTTCCGCGGGCAGTACTCGGTCCTTCAGAAGCCGTGAGGAGCGGGCGAGCGTTCGGGGCCCGAGTCGCACAGCCGCCAACTAACATTCAGCGTCCGGGCAACACAAAGACTTCTCCTACCAGGAGGGCGAGCTGATGACGCTGGAATGGGAGCAGGTCATCGTGGACGCCTCCGATCCGGCGGCTCTGGGGCGGTGGTGGGCAGCCGCTCTCGAGTGGGTCATCGTCGGAGACGATCCCGACGAGTTCGAGATCCGTCCCTCTGAGGGCCGACTGCCCGGCCTGCTGTTCGTTCGCGTCCCTGAAGCAAAGACCCTCAAGAATCGCCTGCACCTCGACTTTCGGCCCGACGATCAGGAGGCGGAAGTGGCGCGTCTGCTCGACCTCGGCGCAGCCCGCGCCGATGTCGGCCAGGGCGTACAGACGTGGGTCGTCCTCGAGGATCCCGAAGGCAACGAATTTTGCGTGCTCCGATCCCGCGCGGGGGCTCGAGCACCGTCGTGATCCCCTGAGGCCAGCCCGCCAGGTGACACCCGAGACGACGCCGCAAGACTGAACAACCTCATGTCGCTGTTGGTGAACCAGGTCAGCTGACGGCGAGGTCGCGACGCTCGAAAGCGGTCACCGAGAGGACGAGGAGTGCCAAGGTGAGGGCGACGAGCACGAGCGGGTGCCACGAGAGGCCGTTCGCGAGCGGATCGACGCCGAGGGCGTGGTACCACGGTGATGCGGGGCGCACCGGCCCGAGCCAACCCACGAGACCCGAGAGTGAGCTCACGAGGTAGGCCGCCACGGCGAGCGCAGCAGTGACCCCGCGGGCGAGGCCACGCCTGCCGGTTCCGGCCGAGATGGCGAGAGCAGTCGTGCCGAACATGATGCCGAGCAGCGCCGTCGCCAAGGTGGCGGCGATGAGGGGGTCGACACCGACGTGCAGCTCTGCTGCCGGACCGACGGCGAGGAGCACGACAGCGAACACTGCCGACACCCCGGCGACCCCGAGCGTCATGGCAGCCCACTTCTCGAGGCAGAGCCTGCGGCGCGAAACGGGGTTGGCCAGCAAGATGTCGATCGTCCCTCGTTCCTCCTCGCCCGCGATCAGGTCGGAGCCCCAGAGGACGGCGAGGATGACGACGAGGAGCGGACCCACCAACGAGAAGATCTCCCCCCTCAGGTAGCCGGGGCCTGACCCGAAGTCGTAGATGGCGAACATCTGGCGGAAGGCCTTCGGATAGCTGTCGACGAGCTTCGTGATGCTCGTGTTGTCGCGGATCGTGGGGTAGACGCTCACCATCAACAGGCAGTACACGGCGATGCCGATCGCCCAGCCTGCGAGGGCCCTCATCTGCTCGTGGAAGGCGCGCTCGAAGACCGAGTGGAGCATGACGGCGCGACGTTCATGGTGCATGTGTGGGTGCCTCCCTCCTCGGCTCGGTCGGTGCGGTGGCGCCGAAGTGCTCGAGGAACACCTCCTCGAGGTCGGGCTCGCGGATCGAGAGGTCCTCGAGATCGTGGTGCGCCAGCTCCCGCACGAGCGGGTCGAGCGGCCCGGCGATCCTGAGATGGACGGTCTGGCCGACGACATCGAGACTCGTGACGCCCGGCAGCTGCCGGAACCGCTCCGCGTCGAGCCGGCCTGCGACACGCACCTCCACCAGGTGCACGGACTTCGACCTCAGGTCGGCCACGCGCTCCACGGCCGTCAGCCGTCCGGCACGGATCATGCCGACGCGGTCGGCCACCTGCTCGACCTCGGCCAGGAAGTGCGACGACAGGAAGACCGTCCTCCCCGCGCTCGCCGCCTCTCTCAGGGCCTCGTGGACCTGACGCTGCACGAGCGGGTCGAGCCCACTCGTCGGCTCATCCAGAACGAGCAGGTCCGGACGGCCCATGAGCGCCTGCACGAGAGCGACCTTCTGCCGGTTTCCCTTCGACAGCGCCCCGATGGGGCGGTCGAGCTCGAGGTCGAAACGCTCCGTCAGCTCTTCGATCTCCCCCCACGGCAGCCCACCCCGGAGATAGGAGAAGTGGGAGAGCAGCTCCCGTACTGTCAGGCGTTCGTAGAGCACCAGGTCACCCGGCACGTACCCGAGACGGCGTCGCACCGCGATGCCGTCGGCGCGCGGATCCAGACCGAAGATCGAGATGCGCCCGCTATCGGGCCGGATCAGGTCGAGCATCAGCCGGATTGTCGTCGTCTTGCCGGCGCCGTTCGGCCCGAGGAAGCCGAAGACATCGCCCGCGGCGACCTCGAGGCTCACATCGTCGACTCCGCCTCCCGCCCGGTAGTGCTTGGTCACATGCTCGAGCTCGATCACCGGTCGCGTCATGGGGCCGTCACCATGCCGACCAGCCTGCGCCATCGGCGTGCGGGTGAGCTAGGGCCGTTCGACACGAAGTGCGCGGGCGAAGGGAGGACCCACACCTGGATCGCCCACACCCGGATCGATGGTCATAAGTCCCTAGGCGCACAGCGGGCCTCCTGTCACACTGGCGACGTGAGTGCTATCCCGAAGTTGATGGCGGCGGGGCCGAGTTTCTTCCTTGCTGCTTGGTTCATGATGCTCTTTGCCGGCGCGCTGAGCACCGATACGGGGGTCCGCCCGTTCGGCTACCTGACGTCCATGGTCGTCACGATCGCCCTCTGGATCGTGCTGGCGCCTGCCATCGGCGCCGTCGGGGGTCTCGGGCGGAGGAGGAAGAAGCGCCAGAGGGCCTGAGGTCAGCGGCGGCCGGTCGGTGCGGCCGATCGGGAGATCGATAGGCGCGAACCCGAGGAGACTTAACCGTCATTTCGACGGTCAACGTGCCACGGGTTCGCGCCTATCGATTCCCGGGAGCAACGGCCCAGCTCAGCCGACCCAGGCGCGCTCAGCCGCGACAGCCCTCAGAACATGGCGCCGGGGTTGAGGATCCCGTCGGGGTCGAGTGCATCCTTTATCCGGCGCGACACCTCGAGCACGTCCGGCCCGAGGTAGCCGGCGAGCCACGGGCGCTTCCACCGCCCGACACCGTGCTCGCCCGTGATGGTGCCGCCGAGCTCGAGCGCGAGGTCCATGATGGCAGCGAAGGCCTTGTCCGCCCTGGCAGAGGCGTTAGTGTCGGCGGCGTCGTAGACGATCGTCGGGTGCGTGTTGCCGTCCCCGGCGTGGGCGCAGAGGGAGACGATCGTGTCGTGCTCGGCAGCGATGGCCTCGATCCCGGCGACGAGCGCCGGCAGGTTCGGGATCGGGACCCCGACGTCTTCGATGAGGAGGTCGCCCTTGCGCTCGAGAGCGGGGATGGCGGCGCGCCGAGCGGCGAGAAACATCTCGCCCTCCTCCACGTCGGCCGTCGTGTACACCTCCGTCGCGTCGTGCTCTCGGCAGATCGCCGCCATCGCCTCGATCTCTGCTCCGCCGGCGGCGCCGGCGGCGTCGGACCTCGCGATGATCAGCGCGGCGGCCGCCCTGTCGAGGTCCATCTGGAACACGTCCTCCACGGCGTTGATCGAGACACGGTCCATGAGCTCGAGCGTCGACGGCCTCCCCTCTGCGAGCATCCCGAGCACGGCGGCGACTGCGTCCTCGAGCGCGGGGAATGACGCTGCCAGTGTCGCGGCCGGCGGGGGAGTGGGCAGCAGGCGCAGGGTGAGCTCGGTGATGATGCCGAGCGTGCCCTCGGAGCCGACGAAGAGCTTCGTGAGGGACAGCCCGGCGGAGTCCTTGAGGCGCGGGCCGCCGAGCCGGAGGGCGGCGCCGTCGGCGAGCACGACCTCCATCCCGAGCACGTAGTCCGACGTCACGCCGTACTTCACGCAGCACAGGCCACCGGCGTTCGTAGCGGCGTTCCCACCGATCGAGCAGATCTCGTACGACGAGGGGTCCGGCGGGTACCAGAGCCCCTGCTCAGCTGCGGCCCGTTTGACCTCGACGTTGAGCGCCCCGGGTTGGGCGACGGCGACCCGGGCGGCGCGGTCGACGGTGACCCGGTCCATCCGCTCGAGGCTGAGCACGATCGAGCCGTCGACGGCCGTGGCGCCGCCCGCCAGGCCGGTGCCGGCCCCACGCGGGACGACCGGCACATGGTGAGCTGTCGCCCACCGCAGGACGGTCTGGACGTCGGCCCTGCTCTCCGCTCGCACGACGGCGAGCGGTCGGCCGACTCCGGGATAGCGGGAGAAGTCCTGGCTGTAGGTGGCCGTGACATCCGGATCGGCGATGACGGCCCCAGATCCCGCCGGGAGCAGATCTACCAGCTCGCTGAGCTGCTCGTTCAGCTGGCGCTCCCCGACGTCGCTCACGCCATCACGATATCGAGAGCGGCGCCGGGTGGAGGATGTGGCGAGGTCGGGTAGAGGGTTGGGATGCCCGAGCGCAAGAGCGCGTCCCGGAACGACCCGATGGAGCGAGCCGACGAGCACAGCCCCGAGTGGGCCTTCGACGCTCGCGAGGAGCGAGCTGTTCACGGAGAACTTCCTCGGCGCCGGCACGCTCGACCACACGATCGTCGCCTCGCTCGTGATGTTCTGTGCCCTGCACACGGGACGCGCCCCGTTCGGCTACCTCGACTGGTTCACGACCGCCATCTGGGCCGCGTTCGCCAACATGGTCGGCGGGATCGGTCTCGTCACCGTGCTCCGGATGCTGCAGGTCCCCGAACGTGTGGCGCGCCGCCGGGCGGAGCCGTCGCCCGAGGTCGTCGAGTCGACACGGCGGCGTCGGCCGCCTGAGGACGCTCGCCCTCTCCGGCCGGTGGCGGGACCTTCTCCTCTAGGCGTCCCGCGCAGTCGTTCTACCCTGTAAGGCATGGCTTGGAGTCCTCGCGCGGGCGATCTCGCCGTCGTCGACGTCGCCGGCCTCGACGCGCTCATCATGGCGCTCGCGGATGCCAGCTACGACGTGCGTGGACCGGTCGTCCGGTCGGGCGCGATCGAGCCGGGGCCGCTCGGCGGGGTCGTCGACCTGCCGCGTGGCATGCGTGACGAGCAAGCGCCGGGGCGCTACGACCTGTCCGACACCGCGGGAGGTGCGTTCTTCGACTGGTCCTCCTCCGCTCGCTCGTGGAAGGCGGAGCTCTTCCCACCCGAGGAGGAGCTCTGGCGCGCCCGGCAGGAACCGGGCGGGAACGTGACCTTCCTCTCGACGCCGAAGGCGAGCCGCCGCGAGCCACTGCCTCTCGCGATCCTCGGGCTCCGGCCCTGCGACTTCGCAGCGTTGGGAGTGACCGACCGCGTCTTCGCCGGAGCAGCCGTTCCGGATCCCCGCTACAGGCGGCGCCGGGACACCGCGTTCATGGCCGTCGTCGAGTGCGGCTCACCGGGGGGGACCTGCTTCTGCTCGTCGATGGGCACCGGTCCGGGTTGCGAGGGCACCGATGCCGCGCCGGATCTCGTGTTGACGGAGATCGCCTCCGGCACCGTCGCCGACCACCGGTTCCTCGTGCGGGTCGTGTCCGACCGCGGCGCCGAGGTCATGGCAGCGGTACCGACACGAAAGGCCACCGAGGCCGACCGATCCGAACGGGAGGCCATCCTTTCCCGCGCCGCTGCTCGGATGGGACGCCGACTCGTGACGGAGGGGCTTCCGGAACTGCTGCTCGCCAACCTCGATCACGAGCGCTGGTCGGAGGTCGCCCGCCGTTGCCTGGCGTGCGGGAACTGCACCTCGGCGTGCCCGACGTGCTTCTGCGCGGACGTGCGTGACACGACGGAGTTGTCGGGTCAGGTGGTGCGGCGGCGGCGCTGGGCCTCATGCTTCGACCGGGAGCACTCGTACCTGCACGGCGGCGCCGTCCGGGCCTCGACGTCGTCCCGCTACCGCCAGTGGATGACCCACAAGCTCGCGACGTGGTGGGACCAGTTCGGGCAGTCGGGCTGCGTCGGGTGTGGCCGTTGCATCACCTGGTGCCCTGTCGGGATCGACATCACGGAGGAGGCGGCCGCTCTTCGTGGAGCCGCGTTGCCGGCAGGCGGGGGTGCCGCATGAAACAGGACATCGCCGACCTCATCTCCACCCACCCGCTCCTCGCCGGGCTGTCGGTGGATCTCATCGGCGAGGTGGCCGGCTGCGCCGTCAACCGGGTGTGGCACGCAGGAGAGCTGCTCATCACCGAAGGCGAGGCGGCTGACACGCTGTACCTCGTCCGTCGCGGCGTGGTCGCCATCGAGGTCAACGCTCCCGCCAGCGGCCCAATCGTGATCGAGACGGTCGGGCCCGGCGGCGTCGTCGGCTGGAGCTGGATGTTCCCGCCCTACCGCTGGCACTTCGACGCGAGGGCGGCCGGCGCGGTGGGAGCGATCGCGATCGACGCCGCCTGCCTGCGGGACAAGGCCGACGCCGATCCCGAGCTCGGGCACCGGCTCACCTTCCGGGTGGCAGGCGTGCTGCTGGAGCGTCTGCAGATGACGAGGGTGCGGCTGCTCGACCTCTATGGGAGCAGTCGTGCCCGTTGAACGCGATCCGATGGATCCGGCCCTGTACCGCGTCGTCGCCAACCGGCGAGAGACGTCCGACGTCTCCTCTCTCACTCTCGCCCCTCTCAAGGCTGAGATGGCTGTGGCGCCCCCCCGTCACGGGCAGTTCAACATGCTGACGGCCTTCGGCGTGGGAGAGGCGGCGATCTCGGTGAGCCGCTCCAGCCGCCTCTCAGGCCGCGACTCCGGCCAGGGCCTGCACACCGCCGGTGCCGGATCGATCGTCCACACGATCCGGGATGTCGGCGCCGTGACACATGCTCTGTGCGTTGCTTCCGCCGGCAGTCTGGTCGGAGTCCGGGGGCCGTTCGGTCAGGGCTGGGGCGCTGAAGACGGCGACTGGCTCGCTGAGGGGGACGTCGTCGTCGTGGCCGGTGGAATCGGCCTCGCCCCGCTCCGAAGCGTCGTCGACGACCTCGCGGGGCGGTCCACGGACGCGTCGGGCCGGCTCCGGGGACGTCTCTTCGTGATCGCCGGTGCACGGGAGCAGGCACAGGTGATCTTTGCGGACGACCTGGCGCGCTGGGCTGCGCTCGGGGCGATCGTCAGCGTGACCGTCGACGTGTCGACACCCGGCTGGACCGGGCACGTCGGTCTCGTGACTGCGCAGATCGCACCGGCCGGCATCGATCCCGGCGGCGCCCGGGCGCTCGTGTGCGGCCCGGAGATCATGATGCGCTTCACTGCGGCGGCGCTCGAGAAGCTCGGGATGGACCCGTCCCGCATCTTCGTGTCGCTCGAGCGCAACATGCAGTGCGGTCTCGGCTGGTGCGGGCACTGCCAGCTCGGGCCGCTCATCCTCTGCCGCGACGGTCCCATCGTGGCGTACGGAGGCGCAGTGACGCACCTGATGCGGGAGCGGGAGCGGTGAGCGTCCCGACGCTCGCGGTCTGGAAGTTCGCCTCGTGCGACGGATGCCAGCTGAGCATCCTCGACTGCGAGGACGAGCTGCTGTCACTCGCCGGTGCGGTGCGGATCGCCCACTTCACCGAGATGACACGCGCGGTCGAGCCCGGTCCCTACGACATCTCCCTCGTCGAGGGCTCGGTGACGACGCCCGCGGACGCCGAGCGGATCGGCCAAATCCGGGCGCAATCCCGCCTGCTCGTGACGATCGGCGCCTGCGCGACTGCCGGGGGCGTCCAGGCGCTTCGGAACATGGCCGGCGCGGGAGAGTACGCGGGCCTCGTCTACGCGCACCCGGAGTACCTGTCATCCCTCGAGGGGTCGTTCCCGATCTCCGCCTACGTCCAGGTCGACCTCGAGCTCCAGGGCTGCCCGGTGTCCTCGAGCCAGGTGCTCGAGGTGCTGACGGCCGTGCTGGCGGGGCGCCGTCCGGTGATCCCCTTGCACTCGGTCTGCCAGGAGTGCAAGCGGCAAGGGACGACGTGCCTCCTCGTCCGTGGTGCCAACCCGTGCCTCGGCCCCGTCACCCGCGCGGGCTGTGGCGCGCTCTGCCCGGCGGTCGGGCGGGGGTGTTACGGGTGCTTCGGGCCGACCGAGTCGCCGAACGTGGTGTCGCTCGCAAGACGTCTGCGGGCCGACGGGATGTCGCCGTTGGCGGTGTCGAGGCTGTTCCAGACGTTCAACGCGGGGGCGCCGGGATTCGACGGCGAGGCCGCCGAGGCGGCGGCCGCCGCTCGTGCGGCTCGAGCCGGCAGGGAGGGATCATGACCGGCTCGCCCGCGACCGGCCGGTCCCGGAGCGTCTCCCTCGGCGCCCTCGCCCGCGTCGAGGGGGAGGGGGCGCTGCGCATCAGCGTGGATGGCGAGCGGGTCACCGACGTCGCTCTCGAGATCTTCGAGCCGCCCCGCTACTTCGAGGCGCTGCTCGTGGGACGCCACTTCACCGAGGCGCCCGACCTGACGGCGCGCATCTGCGGGATCTGCCCGGTGGCGTACCAGATGAGCGCGTGCGCGGCTGTGGAGGACGCCTGTGGTGCAGTCGTGGACGATGAGATCTGGGACCTGCGGCGGCTCCTGTACTGCGGGGAGTGGATCCAGAGCCACGCCCTGCACGTCTACCTCCTGCACGCCCCCGACTTCCTCGGGCTCGCCGACGCGGTCGAGCTGGCCGAGCACGACAGGGGGGCAGTCGAGCGGGGACTGGCCCTGAAGCGCACGGGCAACCTCGTGATGAGCACGATCGGGGGCAGGGCGGTGCACCCGGTGAACGTGCGGGTCGGGGGCTTCTACTCGGCTCCTCCTGCCGAGGCGATCGCGTCGCTGCGCGAACCGCTGCAGCGAGCACTCGAGGCGGCGATCGAGACGGTGGAGTGGGTGGGGGACTTCGTGTTCCTCGACGTCGAGTCCCCGTACGCCTTCGCCGCTCTCGAGGACTCGGGCCGGTACGCGATCGAACGGGGGCGGCCGCGGTCCTCCTCGGGGTTGTCCGGCTCCGCCGACGAGTTCCTTGCTGCCGTCACCGAGGAGCAGGTCCCTCACTCGACGGCCCTCCATGCACGACTGCTCGGCACGACTCCGTATCTCACCGGACCGCTCGCCCGCTATGCGCTGAACCGAGCGGCGCTGCCGCCGCGTGCCGCCGAGGCGGCCGAGCACGCCGGCCTCGGTCCGGAGTGCCGCAACCCGTTCCGGAGCATCGTCGTGCGCTCGGTCGAGCTCGTCGCCGCCTGCGAGGAGGCCCTCCGGCTCGTCGAGTCGTACCAACCGCCGCCGCGCCCCGCCGTGCCCGTCACTGCCCCCGAGCTCGAGCGGTCCGTGGGGACAGGAGCGACGGAGGCGCCGCGGGGGACGCTGTTCCAGCAGTACGAGATCGACGCCGATGGCACCATCCTGCGGGCCCGGATCGTGCCACCGACGTCGCAGAACCAGCTGTCGATCGAGGAAGACCTGCGGCGGGTGGCGCAGAACTCGCTCGACCTGCCCGACTCGGAGCTTCAGTGGCGCTGTGAGCAGGCGGTGCGCAACCACGATCCCTGCATCTCGTGCGCTGCGCACTTCCTCGACGTCTCGGTGGTCGGGCGATGACGGTGGCCCACCGCATCGTCGTCGCCGGCGTGGGCAACCCGTACCGGAGGGACGACGGGGTCGGCGGGGCGGTCGTGGACGCCCTTCGCCGCAGCGGCCTTGCGGCGAGCCTCGTCGACCGGGTGAGCGAGCCCCTCGACCTCGTCGAGTCCTTCGACAGTGCCGACCTCGTCCTCGTCGTGGACGCGGCCCGATCCGGCGCACGGCCGGGGACCGTCTTCGAGCTGGACCTGAGCGCCGTGGCCGATGCGGAGGTGCTCGCGCCGACGAGCACGCACGGGATCGGCGTGGCACGCGCCGTCCAGCTCGCGCGAGTGCTCGGGAGGGTGCCGTCGAGCGTCGTCGTGCTCGCCGTGGAGGGCGAGGACTTCACCCCGGGCGAGGGCCTCAGCAGGGCGGTGGCCGCCGCAGTCCCCGCGGTCGTCCGCCGGATCGAGTCCCTCGCACACCGGGCAGATCCCGATCCGACGAGTGTGGTCGCGCGCGAGGAGATGCCATGTGCATGAGCCGGTTGCACCGGGTCGTCTCCGTACCCGGGGGTAGGACCGAGGAGGAGGACTCGGAGTCGCTGGCCGAGCCGGGGCTGGTGGGGGCGGGGGTGGGGGCGGTCGAGGTCGAGGACATGGACGGCCGCCGCTACCGGGTCTCCCTGCTCGCACTCGACGGTCCGGCGCCCGCCGTAGGGGAGTGGCTCGTCGTGCACAGCGGGTACGCCGTCGGGCGAGCCGACGCGGTCGAGGCGGAACAGGTGGCGGCCGAGCTACGTGCAGCGGCGCACGAGACACCGGAGGTGCAGTCATGACCCGTCGCCGACTCTCCGGCGCATGGATAGCGGCCGGCGCCGCAACGACGAGTGGCGTGTCCGTCTTCGTCAACGGCTACGGCGTGCATGCCGTCTCCTCGCCCGCTGTGTACACCACGGCCAAGAACGTCGTGGCGACGGCGGTGCTCGCGATCGCCGCGGCGGCAGGTCTGCGGTGGCGGCGCTCGCGCAGCTCCCGCGGGCTGCCCTTCCTCGCCCGTTTCCTCGAGGTCGGCCGGCCAACCCCGGCAGCGTCCCGCCGTCCGGTCGGCCCGTTCCGCCCGCTCCGCCCGCTCACCCGGGCGCTCGGGCTCGGGTACGTCGGCCTCGCCGGTGGCGGCCTCGCCTTCGTGCTCTTCTTCGACGGCCTGGCCGACACTGCGGCGACGCCCGCAGCGTTCTTTCGGGACACGCTCGTCGTCTGGGTCGGGCTCCTCGGCTTCTTCGCTCTGCGCGAGCGCCTCACCCGCTGGAACCTCGCCGCCATCGCGCTCCTCCTCGTCGGCCAGGTGGCTATCGCCGGTGGTGTGGGCCGCCTCGCAGCGGACCGGGGCGAGCTGCTGGTGCTCGCCTCGACCCTGATCTGGGCGGTCGAGGTCGTGGTCGCGAAGGTGCTGCTTCGCGACCTCACGCCCTCAGCCGTCTCGCTCACCCGGATGGGTGTCGGCGCCCTCGCCCTCATCGGCTACCTGGTGCTCACCGGCCACGGCGGTGCTCTCGTCTCCTTCGACGCCTCGCAGCTCGGCTGGATCCTCCTCACCGGGAGCCTCCTTGCGCTCTACGTCGGGCTCTGGATGAGCGCGCTCGCGAACGCCCGGGCCGTCGACGTCACGTCCGTGCTCGTCGGGAGCGCGTTGCTGACTGCGCTGCTTCAGGCGCTCGCGGGGACGGCATCCCTCTCGCCCGTGCCCGTCACGGTTGGCTTGTCCCTCGTGGCTGCCGGGACCGCGGTCGTGCTCTGGCAGGCGTTGCGCCGACCGCAGCTCCTCCTCGGGGCACGGAGCAGGCCGGGATGAAGGTGGCACCTCTCGCCGCGACGGCACCGGGCGCCCTGCTGTTCGCCAGATACGCCATCCCGCCGAACCTGCTCGGCTTCTGCGGCCCGGCCGACTCGGCCGAGCTGCTCGATGCCGTCAGGGACGGGAGCGATCCGAGCTTGGTGGTGGATCTGGAGCGGCGGTTCGACGGTGCTTGGCCGTACTTGGAGCTGATCGCGGGCAGCAACGGGATCGGTGACCCGCTCGATCGCCGCGTGGTGGAGGCGTACTGGGTCGGTAACGAGCTCGTCGAACGCGTGCCGGGGAGGGTGATGTGGGCTGAGTTGGGCGAGCGTTTCTCAACGAGGGCCGGCCGCCGGCTCGGTCCTCTGCTCGAGGCGGTGCCGCGAGGCGGGGTTCCCCAGCACAATTTCCACGTCTTCGCCGTCTACCCGTGGGTCGGCCTGCTGCGGGGGGGCGGGGCCGGCGGCGCCGGCGCCGGAGCCGTGGCCGCCGCGCTCGAGGTGCTCGACCGTTGCCGGATCCGGTGGGGGACCGTCGAGTCGGCGAGCGGCGACCGGGTCACGGTGCAAAGCCGCCTGCTCGCGTTCGAAGGGTCGCGCCTCGTGCTCGGGGAGGCTCGTTCCGAGCACGCTCAGGCCGGCCTGTCAGCCGGGCGGCTCAGCCCGGGGGACGTGGTCTCGCTCCACTGGGACTGGGTCTGCGACCGCTTGAGCCCAAGCTCACTTCGGTGGCTGCGTCTGTGCACGAGGCGCAACCTCGAAGCCGTCAACGCCTGTGCCGTTCCCGGGCCGGCGGTCGCGGCCGAGCGAGGATAGGCGTGGCGGAGGTCGCCCGGCGCGAGAAGGGCCGAGCCGGCCCAAGTGGGGCGAGGGCTGATCGTCAGCCCTTTTCGAGACTTTCGGCCCTACCTCCAGGATCGCCCAAGGACGATCCTTGGCACATGGGCGCCTCTCCCTCCGCCACCGCGCAGGCAGTGCTGGAGGAGCGATACCTGAGAAGGAGTGAGTCCGGCTCGGTCGTCGAGACGTTCGACGGCATGGCCGAACGAGTTGCCCGGCACGTGGCCGCTGCCGAGGAGCTGTACCGCCGGGGCGGCGAGGATCACTTTGCAGCGGAATTCGCCGAGGCGATGCGCCGCCTCGAGTTCCTGCCGGGACCGACGACACTGCGAAACGCCGGCACCGGGGTAGGCATGCTGGCCGGCTCTGCCGTGCTGCCGGTGGAGGACTCTCTGCGGTCGATCTTCTCGGCGCTGTCCGACGCGGCGCTCGTCTACCAAGCCGGTGGAGCGGTCGGTTTCTCGCTCTCGCACCTGCGCCCCGATGGCGACAAGGTGTCGAGCACCGGCGGTCTCGCCGCAGGACCCATGTCGTGGTTGCGGCTGCTCGACGCCTCGGCAGACATCGTCGCATCGAGAGGACGGTTGCCCGGATCGAGCCTGGCCGTGCTCGACGCCTCTCATCCCGACATCGTCGAGCTCGTGGCAGCTGCCTCGTCCTCAACAGTCCAAACAGGCGCGGTGAAGCTCATGGTCGGCCTGCCGGACTCGCTCCTGCGCGCGGCACAGCGGAACGGCTTGTTCCGTCTCGTGACTCCGAGGACCGGAGACGTCGTGGGCACGGTCCGCGCTGCGGAGCTGCTGGAGGCGATCTACGACTCGGTGCTCGCCACCGGTCAGCCGGGCATCGTGTTCCTCGATGCTCTGAACCGTTCGAACCCGATGCCGGACCTCGGCCGGATCGAGGCCGTCGATCCCTACGCCGAGATCCCGCTCCTTCCGTACGAGACGTGCAACCTCGGGGCACTCAACCTGGTGCGCTTCATCCGGGGTCGGGGAATCGACTGGGACCGGCTCCGCCACGTCGTGGCGATGGCGGTCCGATTTCTCGACGACGCGGTCGACGTCAGCTCGTACCCCGTCCCCGCGATGGAGCGGGCGGCACACAACAGCCGGAAGGTCGGGCTCGGAGTCATGGGCCTCGCCTCGCTGTCGGAGGCGCTCGGCGTCGAGTACGGCAGCGAGCGGGCGCTGCAGCTCGCCGGACGCGTCGCCCGGCACGTCGAGGCGAGCGCCCGCGAGGCGAGTGCGAAGCTCGCGCGCGAGCGTGGCGCGTTCCTGGGTTTCGAGCGGAGCGTCCATGCCGACGTGCGGCGGCCGAGTGGCGGGCGTGCCCGGTGGCCACGCTTGCGGAACGCAGCCCTGACCGCCATCTGGCCCACGGGCGACGTCTCGCTCCTCGCAGGCACTTCGCCCGGGATCGAGGCGTGGCCGGACCCTGCAGGACCCTTTTTGCCCTCCGCCTGGCCGGTCAGGCTGCAGGCCGTGATGCAGCGGTCCGTCGACGCCGGGGTCTCGACGACCGTTCCGCTGGAGGAGGGCGCGACGGCAGGAGACGTGCGGAGCATCGTGCTGTCGGCCTGGCGGGCGAAGGCGAAGGGCATCAGCGTCCTCCCGCGTTCGGTGTCGGCGAGGCTCGGCAGCCCCCCCGGCGAGACTCGCCAAGCACGTGAAGCGCGTGAAGCAGAGCCTTCTCTGCACGCCCGGGCTCGAGCCGCGGCTCAGCCCCGGTCTCGGCGAGCGCCGTCTCGGGTGGCCTGAACCCCGAAGTGCTGCTCGAACCAGTCGCCGGCGAGCTCGGCGACCTGCTCGAGCGTGCCCGGCTCTTCGAAGAGGTGGCTCGCTCCGGGAACGACCTCGAGCCGTGTGGCGCAGTGCATGCGTGACCGCGCCTCCTCGTTCAACTCGAGCACGGCGGTGTCGAGGCTGCCGACGATGAGAAGCGTCGGTGCGCGAACGGCCGCCAGGCTGTCCCCGGCGAGATCGGGCCGGCCACCGCGGGACACGACGGCGACAGGCTCGGCGGTCCCGGATGCTCCCGCCGCGCGGGCTGCCGCGACGAGAGCGGCGGCCGCCCCGGTGCTCGCGCCGAAGAACGCGATCGGCAGCTCACCGGCCGGGGGCGGACTGCTCCTCACCCACAGCGCGCTGGCGTGGAGGCGGTCGGCGAGGAGGGGGATGTCGAAGACGTGCCCTCGGTCCTTCTCCTCACGCGCCGTGAGCAGGTCGATCAGGAGCGTCCCGATCCCCCTCGCGTTCAGGGTGCCCGCCACGTACCGGTTGCGGGGGCTGTGCCGGCTGCTGCCGCTCCCGTGTGCGAAGACGACGACTCCCACCGCGCCGGAGGGGACCGTGAGCTGACCCGGGAGAGCGAGGCCGTCGATCGGGACCGCGATCTCGGCGTCGAGCTGACCACTCCCCGCTCTGGGTGGCGACCCCTCAGCCTCGCTCGGGGCGGCCCGGGCGAGGCAGTCGAGCACCTCCTCGTCGCTCATCTGCGAGAAGTCGTCGTAGAACTCGCCGATCGCGAAGAAGCTCGCCGGGGTCGAGAGACACACCAGCTCGTCTGCCACGTCGGCGAGACGCTCGGTCCATCCAGGCGGTGCGACCGGCACCGCGAGGACCACCCGGTCGGCGCCGAGGGCGCGCGCGACCTGGCATGCGGCGCGAGCGGTCGAACCGGTGGCGATCCCGTCGTCGACGATGACGGCGATGCGCCCGGCGAGGTCGACGGGCGTGCCGTCCCCGCGGTACAAGCGGGCTCTCCGTTCGAGCTCCGCCCGCTCGTGTGTCTCGACGGCCTGGATCGCCGCCTCGGAGACGCCGACCTCGGCGAGGACCCGCCGGTTGAGCAGCCGGACCCCTCCCTCGCCGACTGCGCCCATGGCGAGCTCCGGCTGGAACGGCACACCGAGCTTGCGGACGAGGATGACGTCGAGGGGTGCTCCGAGCGCCGTTGCCACCTCCGCCGCGACGGGGACGCCCCCCCTCGGCAACCCGAGGACGACGAGGATGTCCGGAGCTGGTTGCAGCCCGTCGATGCGGAGAGCCTTCAGGCGTTCGCCGAGGCGCCTGCCCGCATCCTTACGGTCGCGGAACCGCATGGCCCTCATCGCGGTCCGCCCCGTGCCGGCTCCACTCGCGCTGGTGTGGCAGGTGCCGGCGCCATGGTCTGAACCTACGACCGGAGCGTGGCCGCTTCCAGGGCCGAAGGTCCTACCGGGTCCTCGAGGGCGCGCGGGGTCGAGGACGTGCGGCGCGATCTGACGACGGTCCCGTGCGCCGCCGGATTGCGCGTGAAGGTCAAAGGCTCAGCCGAATCCGCCTGCCACGGACCGGTCCAGGCGGAACAGGACGGTTCGAACGGCGTATTCGGGGGACGAGCTGGCACCGGACCGGTCCTCGGCCATCTCGAGCTCGAGGGGGATCAGCACCCGTCGTTGCAACCACTGGATCCCGAGGGGGTTGTGGTCCGAGATGTCGAGGACGAGCCCTGCAAGATAGGCCGTGGCGAGGCGCCAGTGCTCGTTCGCGGGGATGCCTCCCACGGGCGCCAGCACGTACCCGTCGGCGATGTGGTGCAGCCGCTCGT
Organism: Actinomycetes bacterium; assembly: GCA_021838945.1. Taxonomy (GTDB): domain Bacteria; phylum Actinomycetota; class Acidimicrobiia; order Acidimicrobiales; family Bog-793; genus JAKCCH01. The sequence goes on along the minus strand of JAKCCH010000006.1, from coordinate 38,789 downwards.
GGTCGGCGTGTGCGAGCAGGTTGACGTACTCCCACGGTTCCGGCGTCTCGCCGTGGAGGGTGTGCTCCCAGAGGAGCGTCCCGTGCAGGAAGGCATCGCACTGGCGTACCAGGCGCTGCTCGTCCGTCTCTGGAGCGAGCGGCGCTGTGGGAGCGACCGTCGGCTCCGCAACGCTGTGCCGAGCCTTGTGACCGAACATGTGCCCATCATGCGCGGGCCGGCGGATCGCGTCCCAGGGCCGAAAGTCCCGATCGGGACGGGTACTAGCGCTGCTCCGTGGACCGGCGCGGCGTCGAGGCGACGGGCGCGGCGGGGTGGCTCAGTGACGTTCGACCCTATTTGCGATGGTCGCACAACCCGATGATTGGACAAAGACACCGAAGAAGACAGCAAAGAAGCAGGAAAGGAGGCAGAGATGGCACCTGCAAGGCTGGAACCGTTCACGGTCCTGCCACACCGGTGGCGTCGCTTCCTCGACATCGACGGCGAGACGGAGGGATGGCTCCGTGTCGAGGAGATGATCGAGGACGGGAAGATGGTCGTGCGGGCAGAGATGCCCGGCATCGACCCGGAGAAAGACATCGACGTCTCGGTGACCGACCACACGCTGCACATCTCGGCCAAGCGGGAGGAGAAGACGGAGCAGAAGAGCATGAGGTCGTACCGCTCGGAGTTCCGGTACGGCGAGTTCTGTCGTGACCTCGTCCTGCCCCCGGGCGTGGACAGCAACGCCGTCAAGGCCGAGTACAAGGACGGGATCCTCGAGGTGATGATCCCGTGGCCCGAGGCGGAGGAGGAGAAGCCGACGAAGATCCCGGTCACCCATCAGAAGTGATCCGCCGTCGGCACCCCGCCGCGGCAGCCTGAGAGCTGGTCGGCTCTCAGGAACGAGGCTCCCCGGAGCAGCCGGGGAGCCTCGGTCGCGTCAGGCCCCGCACGGCGGCGCTCAGCCGGCGCGGGGCAGCGTGCCGCCGGGAGCGAGAGGAAGTTGCCGGTACCGGTCTCCCGTGGCGTCGAAGACGGCGTTGGCGATGGCCGGAGCCACGGTGACGAGCGGCGTCTCTCCTGCACCTGCCGGCTGGATGTCGGAACGGGACATGAGCACGACCTCCACGTGGGGCACGTCGGGGAACCGGGGCAGGCGGTACTCGCCTAGCGTCGTCCGCGCCACGCGGCCGTGCTCGACCGTGAGGGACTCGTAGAGCGCACCTCCGAGGGCCATCGCAGTGCCTCCTTCGATCTGGCTCCTCACGGTCTCGGGGTTCACGACGGCACCGCAGTCATAGGCCGTCACGATGCGCGTGACGCGCAGCGCCCCGTCATCGTCGACCTCGACGGACGCGACCGTGGCCACGCGAGCGTCCTTCTCGAGGCCGGCGGCGACACCCGTACCGGTCCGAAGGGCCGGGCCTGATGCCGCGGGAGTCCCCCGCCACCCGGCGTGCTGCGCGACAGCGCGCAGGACCTCGCGGAGGCGGTCGTCGTCGAGGTTGCGGAGGCGGAACTCGACAGGATCGAGCCCGGCCTTCGCCGCGAGCTCGTCGATGTGGCACTCCCGGGCGAAGTGGTTGGCCGGTGCCGCCAACGCCCGATACGAGCCCTGCCGCACCGGGGACTGCGCCGGCTGGAAGCGGATGCGAGATGCAGCGGCGCGATAGGGGGCTGCGATCCCGGGAGTGCCGGCGTTCACGTCGAGGAAGTCCCAGGCGGTGATGGCGCCGGCGCGGTCGATCCCGGCCCGCACGTCAACGACGGCCATCGGACGCGCGTAACCCCACCGGATCTCCTCTGCCCGGCTCCAGTGGACCATGACGGGCCGCTCGGCGATCCGTGCGAGACGAGCGGCTTCGAGCGCCACGTCGCCGCCATGCTTGCCGCCGTAACCCCCTCCGGTCGGTGGAACGACCACCCGCACGGCGGCCTCCTCGATGCCGAGTCCGGCGGCGAGCTCGGAGCGCACCCGGAACGGCGTCTGCGTGCCGACGAGGACGGTGAGGCGATCGCCCTCGAAGTGAGCGATCGCCGCCCGTGTCTCGAGCGGGGTGTGGGCGAGATAGGCGGTGCGGTACGTCGCTTCGAGCACGTGGGCCGATGCCGCGAGTGCTCCCTCCACGTCGCCGCTCACCTCGTCGACGGGCGGTGCCCAACCGTCGGCGGGTGCAGGATGCTCGCGCAGGTAGCGCTCCAGGTCCTCGCCGATCGGCGCGGGCTCGTCCCATTCGGCGCACGCTTCGACCGCGCTCGCCGCTCGGTGCGCAGCCGGGGAGCTCTCGGCCGCCACGCCTACGAAGGACCCGTCGACCACGAGGGATGCCTCACCGACGAGACCCCGGGCGCGTGTCTCGTCGAACGCGCGGAGGGTCACACCAGGCGCTGGCGGTCGGATGACGGCGCCGTGCCACATCCCCGGGAGCTTCATGTCGGAGACAAAGCGCCGCCGTCCCGTCACCGCATCACGCCGCCTCGGGGCGAGGCCCTCGTGGCCGGCCGTCACCCACTTGGCGGGAGGCGTCAGTGCGGGCTCCTCCGACAGCACGACGAGCCGCCGCTCGCGATCTTCGAGCGCGTGCTCGGAGAGCAGTGCCCGCGCCCCGGCAGCGGCACGCCGGAGCGCCATCCCGGCGTCCGGCATCGACCGGCTCCCGAACGTCCCCAGGTCGAAGGGGCAGACGTCGGTGTCCCCGTGGACGACCCTCACTCGCCGAGCGTCGATGCGAAGCTCCTCAGCCACGAGCAGCCGGAAGGCCGTCACGTTGTCCTGACCGACGTCGACCTTCCCGGTGAACGCGGTCACCTCGCCGGAGGGCGCGACGTGAAGCCATGCGTCGCGGCTCGTCGTCCAGACGGCGCCGACTGCCTCGTCCCGGGGCGACCAGACGACGACCAGCCCGTCTCCGAGGATCTCGAACCACTCCCGCTCCTCGGGCGCGCACAGGTCCCACGGCCGCCGTGGACGAGGGAGAAGAGGTGGCAGCGCCGCGGGCTCGGTCTCGAGGGGTGCAGGAGCCTGCGCACGACCCGCCATCACGTCGGCTGCTCGATGCACGGCCCGCCGGATCCGGTCATAGCTCCCGCAACGGCAGAGGTTCGGCGCCATGGCGGCGTCGACGGCGGCATCGTCGGGCTCGAGGTCCGACGCGAGCAGCGCCGCCGCTCGGACGGCCATCCCGGGCGTGCAGTACCCGCACTGGGAGGCCTCTGCGTCGATCAGCGCCTGTTGGACCGGGTGCAGCTCGCCGTCCTCCTCGAGACCCTCCGCCGTGATGACGGAGCGGCCGTCGACCTGCTCGAGCGGAGTCTGGCAGGCGAGCACCGGCTTGCCGCCGACGAGCACCGTGCACGAACCGCACTCTCCCTCCCAACAGCCCTCCTTCGCACCGGTGAGGCCGAGGTCTTGGCGGAGGTACGCCAGCAGGCGGCGCGCCGGCGGACTGTCGGTGTCTTGCTGGATCCCGTTGACGACGATGCGCACGGTGCCGGTCTACTCCGGGGAAGACGCCCCGGTCACAATGGGCGTCGAGATCGGCACCCACAGGGTGTCGAGACCTCGGCGTCCTTCGAACAGGGCCGAAGGACCCGTCCCGCGGGCTTCTCGTGTCGTTAGGGTCCTCGTATGGATCCGAAGGCAGTCTTTGACGAGCTCCGCGGCCCGACCCGCTCGCTCCGGTCGGTGCAGCAGGAGACCTGGGCGGGCTTCGCGCAGATGCACGATGCCGCCATGGCTGACGGGGTGCTGCCCCGGAGCGTGAAGGAGCTGATCGCTCTCGCGATCGCCGTGTCGAAGGGTTGCGACGGTTGCATCGCCTCTCACGCCCGCGGCGCCGCCCGGCACGGGGCGACACCCGAGCAGGTCGCGGAGATGCTCTCGGTGACGGTGCTCATGAACGGCGGCCCGGGCACGGTGTACGCGCCCCGTGCCTGGGAGGCCTACCAGTCGTTCGCAGAAGGCGCGGCCGGTTCCGGACCGGCCACCTCAGCCTGATCCTCAGCCTGATCCTCAGCCCGCTCCTGCGCCTGAGCCTGCACGGAAGACTCCCCGAGGAGGCGAGGCGAGACCCCGGACCCCGGCAGATCCCCCCGCCCCGGCAGCCCTTCGCACATACTGGAGCCGTCGTAAACGGCGATCAGGAGGCTTCGGTCATGTTGAAGGGCTTGAAGAACTTTCTCATGCGCGGCGACGTCATCGTCGTCGCCGTCGGCTTGGTGGTGGCGCTCGCTTTCAGCACCCTCATCCAGGCGTTCACCACATCGATCATCGACCCGCTCGTCACCCGTGCACAGGGCGGCAGCGCCATCGGGCTCGGCGTGCAGCTCGGCGCGAAGGGGAACGTGACGACGTTTCTCAACTTTGGGACCCTGATCTCGGCGATCATCTACTTCCTCGTCTTCATCGTCGTCGTGTACTTCGTGATCGTGGTCCCGTACAGGATGACGATGACTCGCCAGGGAAAGACCGTCTTCGGCGACCCGGCACCGACGAAGACGTGCCCCTTCTGCCTTTCGGCTGACCTCCCGGTCGCGGCGACCAGGTGCATGCACTGCACGAGCGAGCTGCCACCCACTGCCGGCTGACTCCGCCCAGCGTCGCCGCACGGCTGACTCCGCCCAGCGTCGCCGCACGGGTGACGCCACGCCGCACGGGTGACGCCACACCGGCCGGATCGGTCCGGCGGCAGTCAGTCGCGGCTAGCGACGAAGCGCTCGACGTGCGACAGGTGGTGGCGACCCTGCTCGAGCAGCGCGGTGCACGAGCGGACGACCTCCGTGGCGGACTCGGCGCTCGCGTCGGCGATCCGGCGCACGAGGAGCGCCCCGTTGCGGAGCACTGCCAAGCCGGCTCGCATCTCCGATGCCATGTCGGCTCGGGGGCACTCGTCGGCAAGCGCCCAGGGACGGCCCCTGTTCAGCTCGGCGAGGAACACCTCTGCCGTCTCGAGTGCACGTGCGCGGTCGCCGTGGCGAAGCGCCCGCTCGACCCCCTGCGCCATCGCCACGACCGAGGCCAACAGCGGCCGGACCTGTTGGGACCACGAATCGAGTTCAGGCTCGGGTCCCTCGGACATGGAGTGCCAGGATAGAGCGGGGTGCTCGCGAGAATTCATCATTCGTTCACCTCCCATTCACCCTGACGTCGGTCCGAGGAAAGGTTGAGTTGGCAGGGTCGTAACCGTGACGTCACCCGAGCTCACGCCTGAGGTCTCGCGGGAGCCAGGTGCTCACCTCGAAGTGGCGCATGCCCTCGACGAGGCGCCGCTGTCCCGATATCACTTCCGCACCGTCGTGGCATCCGGCGCCGGGTTCTTCACCGACGCGTACGACCTGTTCGTGATCAGCACCGTCGCGACGCTCGCCGCAGCGCAATGGCATCTCTCTACCACCGACAAGAGCTGGGTCACGGGCGCCGCCATCCTCGGGGCGTTCATCGGGGCGAGCGTCTTCGGCCGGATCGCCGACCTGCTCGGGCGGAAGAGGGTCTTCGTGATCGTGGCCGCCGTCATGATCTGTGGGGCCATCCTGTCGGCCTTCTCGAGCAGCTTCCTCATGCTGGTGCTCGCACGTCTCCTCCTCGGCTTCGGGATCGGCGGCGACTACCCGGTCTCGGCCGTCCTCATGAGCGAGTACTCGAACCGAGCCGATCGTGGGCGAACCGTCGGGCTGGTGTTCTCGATGCAGGCGCTCGGGCTGATCGTCGGCCCGCTCGTCGCTCTCGCGCTCCTGGCGTCGGGCGTGAGTCACGACGCCACCTGGCGGCTGTTGCTCGGCATCGGAGCGATCCCCGCCGCCGGTGTGTTGTGGTTGAGGACCCGGATGCCGGAATCGCCCCGTTTCGAGGCGCAGGCACGTGGCAATGCCGCCAAGGCCGCCGCAGACCTCCACAAGTATTCGCGAGGTGTCGCGAGGGTGGACGGTCTCGTCGGAGCGGAGCCTGTCCGGGTCGAAACGAGGACGCAGGGCTCGAGCAGCCTGACGCAGCTGCTCCGCAATCGCAGGATGCTCCGCCTCCTCCTCGGCACGGCCGGCAGTTGGCTTCTCTTCGACTACGCCTACTACGGGAACACCCTGTCGCTGCCGACGATCCTGAAAGAGGTCTCACCGACGGCGTCGGTGTCGCAGCAGCTGCTCTGGAGCCTCGCGATCTTCGTCGCCTGCGCCGTTCCCGGCTACGTGCTGGCGTTCACCTACATGGACAGGATCGGTCACCGCCGGCTCCAGGTGATCGGCTTCGCCATCATGGCGTCCGCTTTCGTCGTGCTCGGGCTGGTCCCCGCACTGACCGCCCATGTGGCGCCCTTCCTCGCCATCTTCGGCCTCAGCTACCTCTTCATCGAATTCGGCCCGAACTCGACGACCTTCGTCCTGCCCTCCGAGGTGTTCCCGCTGAAGGCACGGACCACCGGCCATGGCATCTCCGCCGGCATCGGCAAGCTCGGTGCCTTCATCGGCGTCTTCCTCGTACCAGCCCTCCAGAGCTCGATCGGCCTGAGGGGCATGTTGATCGTGGCGGCGTGCGCATCCGTTGCAGGGCTGGCGGTCACCTACCTGCTGCCCGAGCCGGCGCGCCGCTCCCTCGACGAGGTGAGCGCCAGCGTCCACGAGGCGCCGCCACGGGTCGGTCCCGGAGCCCGCGCGGGAGCGGCGAGCGAGCCGCTCGTGGGGTCGGCGTCCTCCTGACCTGAGCGCCTCGTCCTCCGGACCGGCGATCTCGAGCTCGTCCCGCCGGGATTTCTCGATACCGTCGCCGCCGTGACCGCCACTCCCGAGAGCCCAGCCGCCCCGACCGGTTCGTCCGATCAGCCGCTTTCCGGCGTCCGGGGATCGTTCTCGCCGCCACCGACTCGTCGGGTCGACCAGGTCGACGACCACTTCGGCGAGGTCGTCGAGGATCCGTACCGGTGGCTCGAGGACACGACCTCCTCGGAGACCGCTGAGTGGGTGGCAGCGCAGAACGAGGTGACGGAGGCATGGCTGGCGCAGTTCCCGTGCCGCGAGGAGATCCGCCTGCGCCTCGCGGAGATGTTCGACTACGCCCGCCACGGCGCGCCCTTCGAGCGGGGTGGGCGGTGGTTCCAGTCGCGCAACAGCGGGCTGCAGGACCAGTCACTGCTGTACGTCATGGCGACGCCGGAGGACGACGGGCGGGTCCTGCTCGACCCGAACGCGCTCTCGGAGGACGGCACGGTCGCGCTCTCAGGACTCGCCGTGACCGAGGACGGGAGCCGGCTCGCGTATGCGACGAGCATGGCGGGGTCGGACTGGATGACCTGGCGGGTGCGGGACGTGGAGTCGGGCGATGACCTGCCCGATGTCCTCGCTTGGGCGAAGTTCGGGTCTGCGTCGTGGGTCGGTGACGGGTCGGGCTTCTTCTACCAGGCGGCGGACCGTCCGGCCTCCGGCGAGGAGTACCTCCAGGCGACCTCGCTGCCGCGGGTGGCGTTCCACCGGATCGGGACCCGGCAGGACGACGACACGGTGGTCTTCGAGTCGCCTGAGCAGCCCGAGTGGCTCCCGCATGCGACGGTCACCGAGGACGGCCGGTATCTCCTCCTCTCGATCTCGCGGGGCACGAACCCCGAGGAGCGCATCCTCGTCCGAGAGCTCGGCAGCACAGGTCTGCCGGCCTCCGGCGAGTGGCGTCCCCTCGTGGACGGCTTCGAGTGGAAGGCCCGCGTCATCGCCAACGTCGGCTCGAGGTTCTACGTCCTCACGAACCACACTGCGGAGCGCCAGCGGATCGTTGCCGTCGACCTCGACCGCCCGGACCCGAGCGAGTGGCGGGAGGTGGTTCCGGAACGAGACTCGCTGTTGCTCGGCGCGAGGAACTGTGGGGGCCGGCTCGTCTGCCACTTCCTCGAGCATGCCTGCTCCCGCCTCGACGTCTACGGGCTCGACGGCGTGCCGACAGGTGAGGTGCCGCTGCCGGCGGGGTCCGCCATCCAGGTGGACTTCGACGCAGCCCCTGTCGAAGGCCGCCCCGAGAGCACGCTCGTCCACTACGTCGTCGGCTCGTGGACGGACTCGGGATCGCTCTTCGGCTACGACCTCGCCTCGGGTGAGTCACGACTGCTCCGAGCGGCAGGCGCCCCGGTCGACCAGGCGGCCTTCCTGACCGAGCAGGTCTTCGTGGAGGCGAGCGACCACGTCCGGGTGCCGGTCTTCCTCGTGCGCCGCCGGGACGTGGGCCCGGACGGGAACGTGCCGGTCCTGTTGTACGGGTACGGAGGTTTCGACATCCCGGTCACACCCACCTTCGACTGGGCGCGCATGGTCTTCGTGGAGCGGGGTGGGATGCTGGCCGTGGCGAACCTCCGCGGCGGCGGGGAGTACGGGCGCCCTTGGCACGAAGCCGGCAGGCTTGCCAACAAGCAACGGGTGTTCGACGACTTCTGCGACGTGGCTCGCTTCCTCGCCGCCTCAGGCTGGACGCGCCCGGACCTGATCGCGATCAACGGTCGGTCGAACGGTGGCCTGCTCGTCGGTGCGTGCGTGACTCAGCACCCGGCGCTGTTCGGCGCAGCCGTGCCCGGGGTCGGTGTCCTCGACATGCTGCGGTTCCATCGCTTCACGATCGGGTGGGCCTGGAAGAGCGATTTCGGCGACCCGGAGGTGGAGGAGGAATACCGCTGGTTGCGCGCGTACTCCCCCCTGCACAACATCCGGTCCGGTGTCGCTTACCCGCCGACGCTCGTCATGACGGGCGACCACGACGACCGCGTGGTGCCCGGGCACTCCTTCAAGTTCGCCGCCGCGCTGCAGGCTGCCCAAGCAGAGACCGGCGCCGGTGGTCCCGTGCTCATCCGCATCGACAGCTCCGCCGGTCACGGCCACGGCAAACCGGTCTCGAAGGTCATCGCCGAGGAGGCGGACATGCTGACTTTCGTGGAAGCGGCGCTCAGGGGAGCCTCTGCGCCGAGCTGACGTGCTGGACCCGAGACTCCTGCCCGGGTGGGTGGTCAGCAGTCCGGCCGTGCCGGGGGGAGAGGGGTCAGCCCGCGGCGTCTGCCGGCGAGCCGGCTCCTTCGCGCAACTCGCGGTGAAGCGTCTTGCCGGTGGCGTTGCGGGGGAGCTCGTCGAGGAAGACGATCTCGCGAGGCACCTTGAAGCGTGCGAGCTTCTGCCGGACGAGCGCCTTCAGCTCGTCCTCGGTCGCAGATCTTCCGTCCTCGAGCACCACTGCCGCCCGGAGGCGCTGGCCGAACTCGGCGTCGTCGACACCGACGACGGCAACCTCGCGCACCGCCGGGTGGGAAGCGAGGACGTCCTCGATCTCCTTCGGGTAGATGTTCTCGCCTCCCGCGACGATCATGTCGTCCTCGCGACCGTCGACGACGAGCAGGCCGTGCTCCTCGAGGTGCCCGAGGTCGCCGGTGGCGACGCAACCCGCCGGGACGCCGGCCTGCGGGCGCTCCGGCGCCGAGATCATCGCGTTGCCGACGACGATCCGCCCGCTCTCACCGGCCGCGACCTCGCGACCGGACGAGTCGACGAGCCGGAGTGTGGTCCCGTGCGGTGGGCGGCCCGCCGTGCGGGGCTCGAGCCGCAGGTCCTCCGGGGTGGCGATGGAGGCCCATGCGGCTTCGGTCGATCCGTAGAGGTTGTAGAGGACGTCGCCGTAGGAGTCCATGAAGCGCGTCGCCAGGTCACGAGGCATCGCCGACCCGCTCGAGGCGACGACCCGGAGCGAGGTCAGGTCGTACCGGCTGCGCACCTCCACCGGCAAGTCGATCAGTCGCTGCAGCATCACAGGCACTGCCGTGAGCACGCGCACGCGGTGCTGCGCGACGGCCGCCAGTGTCGCCTCCGCATCGAAGCGCTCCTGCAACACCACGGTCGACGACATGACCCAGGCGAGACCGAGGTTGCCGAAGCCCCAGGCGTGGAAGAGAGGCGAAGCGATCAGCGTCGTGTCGCGGACCCGGAGCGGGATGCGCGACAGGATGGCGAGCAGCGGGTCGAGGCTCAGCGGCACCGATCGCGGCGCACCTTTCGGCGTTCCTGTCGTACCGGAGGTGAGCAGGATGAAGCGGCTCCGGTGAGCTGGCGCACGCCGTAACGGGGAGAGGACCTTCTCATCGGTCCGCGCCGTGCCGGCCCGCTCGGTGCCCGGTCGCCAGACCGGCAGCGTCGTCACCGCTCCGCCCGCGTCCTCGAGCCCCGCTGCCAGTTCCTCGTCGTGGATCACGACTCCGATGTCCTGGCCTTTCACCACCCTTGCGAGCTCGGCCGGCGAGGCCGATGGGCTCATCAGGACGACGTCCGCACCGAGGCTCGACAGCGCAGCCGTGGTGAGAGCCATCCCGCTGTGGTTCCGGCAGAGGACCCCGACCTTGTCGCCCGCCCTGACGCCGTCGAGCTTCAGACCGGCGGCGACGGAAGAGACCACCCCTGCGGCCTCTGCGAAGGTGAGTGTCGCTCGGGAGTCCACGATCGCAAGGTCGTTCGGATAGCGCGCGGCGCTGTAGCCGATCGCGGCGGCGGGAGACAGCCCGCTTCGGAGGAGGGCGAGAAGAGCCCGTGGGAGGACGTCGGGCCGTATCGGATCGAGGAGTCCAGCTCGGGCCAGCAGGCCGGCGCCGGACGCCAGGCCGGCGAGCGCCCCGGCCGCACCCCAAACGGCGTGGCCGGGGCGTCGGAGGAGGTCTCCGGGCGGCCACATGGAGGGCCGCCGCGTCCATCGGAACGGATCACCCATTCGCAGAGTCTTCCGGGTGCACCCTTACTTCCTACCCGAGCCTTCCCACCCGTGGGCCCTCCTGTCGAGCCGGTGGCCGGACCCTGCTGCAGCCGCGGGTGCTATCCGACGAGCTCGCGTGACGCCCCGCCCTTCGGGTTCAAGACGGGCTGGCGGGTGGCGCTCGGGTCGAGATCGAACGCGCACCAGACACACTTGCCATCGGCCACCGGCCTCGCCCCCCAGTGGTCCGCAAGCACGGTCACGACGTGGAGACCGCGGCCGTGCTCGTCGTCGAGGCCCATGCGCTGGCGGCGCGGCATGAGCGTGCCGGCGTCAGAGACGCCGAGGATCAGTTGGCCGCTCGTACGGCTGACGTTGAGGCGGACGGGCGGCGCGCCGTGGACGAGAGCATTCGTCACGAGCTCGCTCACGACGAGGACCACGTCGTCGGCGAGGTCCTGCGGGATGCCCCACCGTTGCAGGAGGGCCATGACCTTCGACCGCGCGTACCTGACAGCACCGGGATCCGATGGCACCTCGACCGCGAGCGACTCCGGAGCCGGCTTGTCTGCTGGCACCCGCGCGACGAGGACGGCGATGTCGTCGTCAGGCTCGCCGTCGAGCATGGTCCGCACCATCCGTTCCGGCAGCTCGTCGATCGGTTGACGGATCGCGTCGGTGAGCTCGGCTGCGAGCGCCGCCATGCCCTCGCCGAGATCCCGGTTGCGCCGCTCGATCAGGCCGTCGGTGTAGAGGGCGATGGCTGCGCCGGGCGCCAGCTCGATGCGCTGGTTCACGAGGGAGATCGGCCCGGCCCCGAGCGGCGGACCCCCTGGCGCCACGAGGGCACGTGCGGGTTCGCCCGGGACGGCCAGCACAGGCGGCAGGTGGCCGGCCCTGGCATAGGTGACGCTGCGGTCGGTCGGGTCGTAACAGGCGTAGATGCAGGTGACGATCTGGTTGCCGCCGAGGTCCCGGACGAGCACGTCGCACAGCTCGAGGACGTCTGCCGGTGCGAGGTCGAGGCGTGCATAGGCGCGGATGGCCGATCGCAGCTGTCCCATGACGGCGGCGGCGCGCACGCCACGGCCCATGACGTCGCCGATCACGAGTGCCGTCCGGCCGGCGCCGAGCTCGATGACGTCGTACCAGTCGCCACCCACCTGTGTCCCCTCGACACCGGCTCGGTAGTAGGTGGCTACGCCGAGGTGCTCGGGATCGAAGGTGCGCGGCGGCAGGAGGCTCCGCTGCAGCTCGTCGGCGATCCGATGCTCACGGGCGGTCGCCTCCCTCTCGGCCGCCGCCGCCGCCGTCGTCCTCTCGGCCTCGTGCTGGTCCGTCACGTCCTGTATCGAGCCGCGGAGCTTGCGGACGCGGCCTTCTTCGTCCGTGACCACTTCGCCGAGCATGTGGACCCAGCGACCCTCTTCGTCATGGCCTACGACCGTCCCGAGGAAGATCTGGTGATCGACCCGGCCTTCGCCGCGGGCCACGGCCTCCTTCAGCTCGGCGACGGCGTCGCTCCACGGCGCCTGCGAGATCTGACGGAGAGCACCCTCCCAACCCAACTGCTCGAGCTCCGCCCGGCTGATGCCGAGGATCCGCAGCAACTCGTCCGAAGCAGTCACCGCTCCGCTCTCGACATCGATCTCCCAACTGCCGATGTGAGCGAGCCGCTGCGCCTGGTCGAGGAGCGAGCGATGGCGTTCCAGCTCGTCGCGCGTACGGCGGACCCGGTCGAGCTCGATGCTCGAGCGCACCCGCGCGACGAGCTCGCGTGCCGAGAACGGCTTGACGAGATAGTTGTCGGCACCGGCCTCGAGTCCCTCCACGACGCCTTCGTCGCCCGCTCGGGCTGACACCATCACCACGGGGACACCCACGGTCGCGGGGTGCCGGCGCAGCTCCCGCACGAGGCCGAAGCCATCGAGGCGAGGCATCATCACGTCGCTCAGGACGAGGTCGGGTGGGTTCGAGAGCGCCAGCTCGAGGGCTTCTTGCCCATCAGCCGCCGGCAGGACCTCGTACTCCTGCTCGAGGAGGCGGGAGATGTAGGCGCGCATGTCGGCGTTGTCGTCGGCGACGAGGACCCTCGGCCTGCCGCTTCGCCGCGATCTCGGGGTCTGCTGGACGTCTCGCTGCAAGTCCGCGGTGCCGTGGGTGGCGCCTGACGGAAAGGCGCTCGTCTCGAGCCATCGCATCACCTCTGCGATGAAGCCCTCCACGCCGCCAGAGAGAGGCGCGTTTGTCGCCGCGGGTGATGTCGTCACCTGGTCGACGGGAAGATGCTCGTTCCCGAGCGGGAGCCGCACGGTGAAGGTGCTCCCCTCTCCGGGAGTGCTGTCGAGGCCGACCTCGCCGCCGTGCAGCGCCGCCAGTTCGGCGACGAGTGCGAGCCCGATGCCGGAACCCTCGTATGAGCGGGCGCGGGCGTCCTCGACACGGCGGAACCGCTCGAACAACAGCGGCTGGTCGGCTTTCGCGATGCCGATCCCCGTGTCGCGGACGCTCAGCTCCACGACGCCGTCGAGACGGCGCAGACGCACTTCGATCCCGCCTTCGAACGTGTGCTTCACCGCATTCGAGAGGAGGTTGAGGACGATCTTCGCCCACATGTCCCGGTCGACGTACACGCGCGCGCCGACGGGCTCGAGGTCGAGCTCGAGCGTCAGCCCGGCGCGCTCGACCGCGGCTCGGAACATGCTGGCGACCTCGGCGGTATCACGGGTGAGGTCGACCTCCTCGAAGCGTGCGGGAAGGCGCCCCGCTTCGATGCGGGAGAAGTCGAGGAGGTTGTTGACGAGATGGAGGAGGCGCCACGCGTTGCGCTGGATGAGCTCGAGCCGCTCGTGCTGCTTCTCGGCAAGCGGGTCGTCCTCGTCCCCCAAGGCATCTTCGGCTGGACCGAGCAGAAGGGTGAGGGGGGTGCGCAGCTCATGGCTGATGTTGGTGAAGAACTGCGTCTTCGCGCGGTCGAGCTCTGCCAGCTGCTCCGCACGGCGCCTCTCGGTCTCGTAGGCGCGGCCGCTCGCGAGGCCGGCTGAGATCTGGCCGCCGACGAGGTCGAGGAAGCTCCGGTAGTCGCCATCGAAGGGGCGGTGCCGGTTGAGGCCGACGACGAGGAATCCCCAGGGTCGCGCCTCGCCCTGCTGGCCGAGCGGCACCAGGTAGGCGTATTCGGGTGGCTCGTTCCACACCCCGGTGGGGAGGTCCCGGTAGCGGTGGCCCCCGATCTCCATGAGGACGGGTGTGCCTGCTGCGAGCTTGGAGGCGGGCCAGATCCCATCGTCCCCGGGGACGATGATGGGCGGAGCGGCCGGATGGCCGGGCCGGAAGCCCACCGATGTGGTGAGATGCGCCGTGTCCGATTGGTCCTCGAAGAGGTAGAGGAGGCAGAACGGGATCGACTTCGGGTTCGCGGCGAGGTGCCGGCTCGCGGTCTCGAGGATCTCCGCCTCGCTGTGGAGGGACGTCAGGTCCGAACCGAGGTCCCGAAGCGTCGCGATGCGGCTGTTCGCGATGACTCTCTCGGTGTCTTCGGTGACGACGCAGAGCATCCCCGCGATCCGGCCGCCATCATCGGTGAGCGGGCTGTACGAGAACGTGTGGTACGTCTCCTCGGCGTAGCCGTTGCGTTCGAGGAACAACAGGAGAGCTTCGTCCCAGGTGGCCTGCCCGGTGCGCATGACGTGCTCGATGCGAGGGCCGATGTCCGGCCAGATCTCCGCCCACACCTCGCGAGCCGGCCGGCCAAGCGCCCAGGGGTACTTCTTGCCGAGCGTGTCGCGCCGGTAGGCGTCGTTGCACAGGAAGGTGAGCTCCGGTCCCCACGCCATCCACATGGAGAAGCGCGAGCTCAGGAGCATCGTCGCGATGGTGCGCAGGCTCTGGGGCCAATGCGCGGGCGGACCGAGGGGAGTGCCATCCCACTCCACCTCGAGGAGCTCCCGCCCCACCGGCCCCATCGAGGCGAGCGCGCGGGAGAAGTCGTGCCGCTCGGAGCTCACGCGGAGTGTTTCATGGTCGCCGCCGGAGAGGGACGACCCGGGAAACTGCGGTCACGATGCCTGTTCTAGCGCGCCGCGTGTGGGCATGCCATGAGGGACCTCCGATCCCCCCGCCGTGCGCGTCTAACGGCAGACCGCGTAGGCCTGCTGGGTGCGCGGATCCGCCGCGGCGTGGAGGAAGCCGTCCGGGGTGCGCGCCACGGCCGTGCAGCGGCCGAGGGACCACTCGCCGCCCTCGACGACTGAGTGACCCCGCAGGCGCAGCTCCTCGATCGGCGCGGCACCGAGGCGCGACTCGACCTCGAGCTCCCCCTTGTCGTATCCCCGTGGGTAGAACGAAGACGGGAAGTGGTTCGTGTGCCAGCTGGCGGCATCGACCGCAGCTTGCAGCGGCAGCCCGAAGTCGGCGTGGTAGACGAGCACGCGCAGCGGCCACTGGTCCTGCTGGTCTCCGCCGGGCGTGCCGAAGGCGAGGTAGGGCTTGCCGTCACGGAACGCGAGCGAGGGGCTGAGCGTCGTGCGGGGCCTCGACCTCGGCCGAAGCGTCGAGGCGAGCCCGTCCTCGAGCCAGAACATCTGAGCTCGCGAACCGAGGCAGAAGCCCAGCCCGGGTATCGCCGGCGAGCTCTGCAACCACCCGCCGCTCGGGGTGCAGGAGATGATGTTGCCGAAGCGGTCGGCGACGTCCAGATGAACCGTGTCACCACGCCCGGCATGCGTCGGATCGCCGGCGTCGCCGCCTGCGAGCGTCGCCGACGGCTCGGGTCCGTCCGACGTCGCCGTGGCGCCGGCGCGGGCGAAGGGAAGGGTCGGAAGGCGAGGAGTCCGACCGTCGGGGGAGCCGGGACGGAGCTCGAGGTTCGCCTCGTCTCCGATCAACTGGCGGCGCTCGTCGTTGTAGGCGGCCGACAGGAGCGTCTGGAGCGGCACGTCGGTGAAGTCGGGATCGCCGTACCACGCCTCCCGGTCGGCGAACGCGAGCTTCGCGCACTCGGTCATCACATGGACGAGCTCGGGCGTCCCTTCCCCGAGCCCACTCACATCGATGCCCTGCAGCAGGGCGAGCTGTTGCAGCATCACCGGTCCCTGTCCCCATGGAGGCGTCTTCAAGACCTCGAAGTCGCGGTAGGGGAGTCGTGTCGGGCGCTCGATGCCCGCCCGCCACCCGGCGAGGTCGTCGGCCGTGAGCAACCCGGCGTGGGTGCCGTCCGGCGCCGGTTGCGGTATCGCGACAAAGGCGGCCACCGCCTCCGCGACGAAACCCTCGTAGTACGCGCGGCGGGCCGCCTCGATCTGGACCGCCCGCTCCGAGCCGGCGGCCTCCGCTGCTTCGAGCAGGGCCCGAAAGGTCGCCGCCAGCTCCGGGTTCCGCACCCGCTGGCCGGGGCGCGGAGCGCCGTCGGCGACCCAGAGCGCTGCCGAGCTCGGCCAGTTGTGGCGGAACGGCTGCTCCATCTGAGCGAGGACGGTCGCCAGGGTCGCGAGCGCCGGGAACCCATCTCTCGCGTACCCGATCGCGGGCGCCAGGATCTCGCGAAGCGGCATGGAGCCGTACCGCTCGAGCAGGAGCATCCAGGACCCGAAGGCAGCCGGCACGCACGCTGCGAGCAAGCCGGCGCCGGGGACCCTCTCGAGGCCGAGGTCCCGAAAGGCCTTCACGCTCGCAGCAGCTGGAGCCGGGCCCTGGCCGCAGACGACGAACACGTCGTCCTCGTCGGAGCTGTAGCCGATCATCGGCGCCTCGCCGCCGAGCCCGTTCTGATGAGGCTCGACGACCTCGAGGACGAAGCCGGCCGCTGCTGCCGCGTCGAAGGCGTTCCCACCCCCTTCGAGGATCCGCATGCCCGATTGAGCTGCGAGCCAGTGGGTTGCGGAGACCGCTCCGAACGTGCCGGTCAATTCGGGGCGGGTCGTGAAGGGCGTCATCGGGTGGCGACCCTATCTGGGGTAAGCAGACAGGTCGTGATTCCCGCTCGTCCCCCGACACGGCCCGCGCTGCGAGACCGCTGATGCGCCTCGCGATCGGGCTGGCCTTGGCGTTGGGGTCGGCATTGGCGCTGAACTGGGGTTTCTTCGTGCAACACGGAGCGACGAACACCCTTGCGAGGCTCACCGTCAGGCGACCGTTCCACTCCCTCTGGGCGCTCTTCTCGAACTGGCGGTGGCTTGTCGGCTACCTCGTCGGCATGGGCGGGTGGGGCCTGTACATCCTGGCGCTGTTCTTCGCCCCGCTGTCGATCGTGCAGGCAGTGGCGGCTGGCGGCGTCGGAGTGCTGGCGCTGCTCGTCTGGCGGGTGTCGAATGACGACCTCGGCAGGCGAGACCGCATGGCGGTCGGCGCCTGTCTCGGCGGTCTCGTACTCCTCTTCGTGTCCTTTGCAGGCGGGATCCCCCGGCCCCATGCCCCGGCCCACGCCGGCCTGTACGTCTGGGTCGGGGCTCTCGTGGCGGCCGCTGCGGTCTCGTGGAGCCTCGGTTCCCGGATGATGCGTGCCGGCGCTGGCCTCGGTGCCGCCGCCGGCCTGCTCTATGCCGCAGGAGACGTCTCGACGAAGGGCGCCGAGACCGCAAGCCTCGTCTTCATCCCACTCTTGATCGCGTGCCACGTGCTGGGCTTCGTGGCGTTGCAGATGGCGTTCCAGCGCGGTGGTGCGCTCGCCACGGCCGGGATGTCGACCCTCCTCAACAACTCCCTGCCGATCGTCGCCGGTGTCGTCGCGTTCCGGGAGCGCCTTCCGGCGGACGGGTTCGGTGTGGTGAGGATAATCAGCTTCGCCCTCGTGGTCGCCGGCGCAGCCATGCTCGCTCGACCCGAGAAGGATGGGCAGACCCCTCGGGCGCCCGCCGCCGACGACTGCACGCCTGCCCCTTCGTAGAGGTCCGCTAGGCCCTTGCCGGCGATCGATTGAACCCAGTGTCTCCAAGCGTCGGTGTGCACGCGCGCTGGGCCCGGCCGTTTCGTGAGGACACGACCGGCCGCTAGCCTACCGACCGGCCGTGACGACGTCGCCCACCGATCTGCCTCCTCCCGAGCTGTCTTTGCCCGAGCCGGCGATCGAGGCCGTCCCGGAGCTGGCCGAGGCCCAGGCGCTCCCGCCGCGGCGCGGCATGGCGGTGGCGCTTCGGCCGTTCCGCCACCGCAGCTTCTCGCTGCTGTGGATCGGCGGGCTCATCTCGATCGTCGGGTCCTGGATGCAGACCGTCGCCGTCGGCGCCCTCGTCGTCGCCCACACGGGCAAGGCGTCGTGGGCTGTAGTGGTGGCAGCGAGCGGGTTCCTGCCGATCGGGCTCCTCTCGCCCGTCGGTGGAGCGTGGGCGGACCGGCTGCCGCGGCGTCCGGTCCTGATCGCCGGCAACCTCGTGGCCGGCTGCGTCGCCCTCGGCATCGCGCTCCTCGTCGGCAACGGGCAGCAGTCGCCTGCTCTTCTCAGCCTGCTCGTGCTCGTCCAGGGCTGCGTGAGCGCCCTCATCGGGCCGTTCATGCAGGCGATCCTGCCCGACCTCGTGCCACGAGAGGAGTTCCTCGCGGGTGTCTCGCTCGGGTCGGCACAGTGGAACCTCGGCAGGGTGATCGGCCCGGCGCTGGCGGGAGGGGCGGTGGCGGCGTTCGGGTACCCGGCTGCGTTTCTCGCCAACGCGATCTCGTTCCTCGCCGTCGTGGTCGCTCTCATGTTCGTGCGCCTCTCGACGCCACCCGTGCACGAGCACGAGTCGGTCTGGCGATCGATCCGCCTCGGTGTGGAGACGGCGCGGGTGGAACCGGCCTGCAGAGCGGCGATCCTCCTGATCGGAACCGTCGGTCTCTTCGCCTCGCCGTTCATCGCTCTCGTGCCGGCGATGGCTCATCACGTCTCGCCCGGCGGCGCGAGGGTCGTCGCCAAGGCGACGGCAGTGCTCACGACAGCCCAGGGTGTCGGAGCAGTCGTCGGCGCGTTCATCGTCCCGGCGCTCGCCGTCCGGTGGGGTCGAGGCCGCGTCCTGCTCGCGAGCCTGGTGCTGCTCGAGCCGGTGCTCGTCCTGTACGGGATCTCGCCGGACCTCATCCTCGCCACCGCCGCTCTCTTCGGCGTCGGGCTCGTTTACCTCGGCGTGCTGTCCGGTCTGCAGACACTCGTGCAGCTGCGCGCACCGGGAGCCTTCCGGGGGCGCGTCCTCGCCCTCTACCTCATGGCGCTCGGGGTCTCTTATCCGATCGGCGCGTTGCTCCAGGGCCCGATCGCCGACCGGGTCGGGCTGCCGTGGACCACGAGCGGTGCCGCCGCCTTGCTCGTGTTCCTCCTCATCGGGGTACCGGGGCTGCGCCGCTCGGTGAAAGCAGCGCTCTCGGGTGACGAGCCGTCCCGTGCCCGCGCACGAGTCGCCTGAGTCGACGCGCACCCGTCGCGATGGTGCTCCTGGCATGACCGACTTCGAGATGGCCGTCCGCGATGTCGTGGCCCGGCTCCGCCCCGGACAGGTCGTCAGCTACGGCGAGGTCGCCGCCGAGGCAGGCCGTCCCGGTGCCGCACGAGCGGTCGGCGCCGTGCTCGCGAAGCTCGACGCGCCAATTCCGTGGTGGCGTGTCGTCACCTCGGTGGGGCGTCTCGTGCCGGGCCACGAACGCGAGCACGCGAGGCGCCTGCGCGCCGAGGGTGTCGTGGTGAGGGCCGGTCATGTCCGCAGGGCCGACCCGAGCGGCGGTGGGCGCGACCACCGCCGCTCGGGATGAGCATCCGGGCGAGTGGGCTCGTGACAGGGAGGTTCGGAGGATCGGTCGCCTAGGCCGGAGGGCCGCTGGCGAGCTGCAGGGTCACCGTGTGCTGCACACCGGAGCTGTCGACGTACTGGACGGACACTCGCGCACCTGGTCGCTCGTCTATGACGAGCACTTGCTGCAGCGCCTTCGAGGACGTCACCGTGTGGCCGCCGACGGCGGTGATGACGTCTCCCGCGCTCAGCCCGGCGTTGGCTGCCGGATCACCGGCGACCACGCCCGAGATGGCGGCTCCGTTGACGGCACTCGACCCGCCGTCTCCGCCGAAGGGCCCGAACCCGCCCGATCCGCTCGGTGTGATCTGCACCCCGAGAAACGCCGTCGGTCCCACGTGAACCGTCCCCGAACCGCTCCCGTTCTCGATCTGGCGCACGACCGCCATCGCGGTGTTGATCGGAACGGCGAAGCCCTCGGTCGACGACGCCGACGCGACCTGGAACGTGCTCGTCCCGGCCGTGTCGATGCCGATGACCTGCCCGGCAGTGTTCACCAAGGGACCGCCCGAGTCTCCGGCCCGGATGTTGGCGTCGGTGGAGATCATGCCGTTCAGCTGCTCCGATGTCCCCGTCAAGGCGTCACTCGCGGTGAGGGACCGGTTCGTTCCCGTCACGGTGCCGGCGGCATAGCTCGGAGTCCCTCCGACGCCACCCGCGTTGCCGATCCCGACGACTCGCTCGCCGTTCGTGACCTTCGAGGAGTCGCCGAGCTTCACCGTCGGCAGCCCGCTCGCACCGTCGAGCTTCAGGAGCGCGACGTCCTTCGTGATGTCGTATCCGACGACCGAGGCGTTGTAGGTCCTGCCGTTCCCGACGTCGGTGACCCTGATGGTGGTCGCCCCGTCGATGACGTGGTTGTTCGTGAGGATGAGCCCACTCGAGGTGAGCACGATCCCCGTCCCGGCGCCTTCGGCCCTGCCGTAGTCGATGACCGTGTTCACGTCGACGAGCCCGGGGTCGACGCTTGCGGCGATCGCAGAGGGAGTGGCGCCTTGCGCGGATCCGCCTTGCGGCGTCGACGTGGAGCTGGAGCCCCCCGTTCCACTCGACCCGCCGCCGGAGTTGCTCGACGGAGTCGAATCTCCGATGAGCGCGTTGCCGGTCGACGATCCAGGAGCTCCGATGGCGTGGCCGATGAACCCACCGCCGACGCCGGCGAGCAAGGCCGCGGCAACGACCGCTGCCGCGATCGCACCGGGACGCGCCCTGCGCTGTTGCGGTGCCTCCGGCACCGGCCCTGGCCCCGGTCCCGTAGCGGGCCCCGTACCCGGCCCCGGCTCCGAGTTCGGTGGCGTCCCGTACCCGTACCAGTACCCGTACCCGTACGGCGGCGTCGCACGGGCCGGAGGAGTCTCGCCGGTCGGCTCCGGCTCGGCGGAGTAGCCGGCGAAGTCGGCGGAGCCCTTCGCCGGCTCGTTGTTCTCGGTTGACTCCGGTTCTGGTGTCTCGTTCGTGCCCATGACCACTCTCCCGACCAGTCTGCTCTGCTGGTGACAGCTTGCAGGCGCATCCTGCGTGGCCTGTGGGCGAACGCTGAGAGGGTCCTGGGACTTCGTGGATCGGTGTGACCGGTCAGCGGACCTGCGCGCCGGGGTCCCGACCCTTGCCGGGCCAGCACGACTTTGCGACCATGAGCGTGTCGGCACGGACGGACCCGGGCTGACGAAGGCGCCCGTGACACGACGGGCAACCGAAGGAGGACTGCGATGACCGGACGAGGACGTCTAGAGAGGAAGCTGGCCAGGACGAGCAGGAGGCGGATCACGATCCCTCTCGCCGTCGTGGCGGCGGTCGCCGTCGCTGTGCCGGCGGCGTCGCTCGCCGTGTCGGGCGCACAGGCCACTGCGGCCGCTCGGCATGAAGCTGCGCTCGCTCCCATCGGGATCATCGACGCCTTCGGGGCCGAGCAGGCCCCGATCCTCGCCGAGATGAAGGTGACGGGGCATCGGGACATCGACGGGCTGCGCTTCTGGGAGGGAACGATCGCGGGGAAGCCGGTCGTCGACGTGGCAAGCGGGGAGGTGGACCAGTCCGCTGAGCTCGCGACCTACTTGCTCGACAAGAACTTCCGCCCCCGGGCAGTGCTGTTCTCCGGCACCGCCGGCGCTCAGAACGCACGGGTGCACGTCGGGGATGTCGTCGTGAGCGGCTTCGTCGTCGACAAGTCGAACATCCACTACTTCCTCGGCGGGTACCAGCAGGGCTACAGCGGTGAGGAGATCAACCTCACGAGTCGGTCCGACGTGAGGGGCGACATCATCACCGGGTACGGCACCCCGCTCCCGACGCCGTCCGACGCGAAGAACTACAACTACGGCTCAGGGGTTGACCACAAGGCCGTGTACGTCGCCGCCTACTCGGCCCCCTACCAACTCGTGCACACGGCGACGATGGCGACGAGCTTCATCGGGTCGACGACCATCGCGGACGCCACGGGCATCCCCTCGCGCACAGGCTCGATCAAGAACAAGGTCGTCGCCGGCATCATCGGCCAGGCGGACGTGTGGACAGAGCCGCTCTCGTGGATCGAGGCGCAGAACATGCTGTACCCGACGGACGCTGAGGAGAACGAGGCGAACGGTTTTGCGTTCATGAACAGCCAGCTCGGCGTCCCGTGGCTCCTCGTCCGGGGCATCTCGGACTCGGTCTGGTACCCGAACGCGTACGACGGGATCCTCGCTTCCAAGCACGCGGCCAGAGTCGTGAGGTACCTCGTGGAGCACCTGCCCGCGACCATCGACAAGATGCCGACGAAGCTGGCTGACCTCTGGAAGAAGGCGAACGCCCGGATGTACGGGTACATCGTGGCGAAGAAGGCGTTCTACAGCGTGACCAAGGTCTCCAAGGTGGTCTTCCGCAACTCGAGCGGGCAGAGGGTCGTGTTGACTGGGCCCCGCTTGCAAAAGCTCGAGTCCGAGTACACCTACTCCGCCGGGAAGATCTGACCGTAGGCCCGACACGCGCGGGGTGTGCCCCGCGAGTGCTTGTGGGCACGATCTTCGCGGACCAGAATCGCCGGTGGTGCCGGATCGACGTCCCCGCCCGCCGGAGGTGCCGAGCGTGCCGGGAAGGCGGCCTTCGGCGCCGTCGCGTCCAAGATCTTCGGGTTGAGCGCACGCTGTCGTTACTCGAGCGCCGAGGTCGAGAACGCCGTCTCTCCGACGACCGGCGATGTCTACGCAGATGGGGCAGCACACCGACGAGTCGTCGCGGCCCCGACCAGATGTGGGGACGGCTGGTGAGGCTCGCTGTGAGGCGACTCGACCACAGCGAGCAGGCACCACCGACAGGACGGAGCAGGCTTCCCCTAATCTCGACTCGATGACTCGACCGCATACCTGGTGGGCGCTCGCCGGTTCCGGGCTGCTCGCTCTTGCCGCTTGTGCCTGCGGGAGCACGCCCGCCAACTCGGGTGCCACGACGAGCACGGCACCGACGGCCAGCAGCAACGCGCCTACTGCAGCCGCTTCCAGAGCCGCGATCGAGAAGGCGTTCAAGACGCTGTTCGACCTGGCCGATCCATCCGTCCCACCCAAGCTCGCCGTCGTGCAGGACGGCCAGTCGATCAAGGCGGCGATGACGAGCGAGTTGAGCTCGCCACTCGCGAAGAAGGCCGCCGGGGCGGTCGTGAGCTCGATCCAGGTGAAGTCCGGAAGCGCCTGCCAGACCGAGGCCTTGTCGAGTCCCTGCGCGCTCGTGACCTACTCGATCGTGTCCCCGTCGAACAAGCCGTTGCTGGCGAACTCGAAGGGTTTCGCCGTGTACGTGTCCTCGAAGTGGCTCGTCAGCAAAGTGACCATTTGCACGCTGCTCACACTCGCGAACGGCAACAAGACGCCCGCAGGCTGCTGACCCCGGCAGACTCGCCGCCCTGATCCGGGGGAGTCGGCCGACTAACTGCTCCCGTCCACGGGAGCCGCCGGAACCGACAGGATCTCCTCGGCAAGGCCAGCGGACAGCTCCGAGGCCGGGCGCGCCTGCACCAGGCGGCCCTTTCGCAGCACGAGGACGAACTCGGCCAATTCGAGCGCTCGCGGGATCTGCTGCTCCACCACGAGCAGCGATGTCCCCGCGTCGCGGATGTCGCGGAGCGCTCTGTAGACCTCGTCCACCATGCGAGGTGCGAGGCCGAGGGTCAGCTCGTCGACGACGAGCAGGCGTGGAGGGACTACGAGGACCCGGGCGAGCGCGAGCATCCGCTGCTCCCCGCCCGAAAGCGTCCCGGCGAGCTGGGACCGCCGCTCCGCCAGCCGGGGGAACCGTGCGTACGCGCGCTCGAGCGCGTCGGCCGCCTCCTTCCGGCTCAACTGGCTGAGAAACGTCAGCCGCAAGTTGTCCTCGACGTCCAACGACGCGAAGACCGGTCTCCCTTCGGGAGCGTGCGCCACGCCGAGGCGTGTGATCTTCCATGCCGGCTGATGCGTGACGTCGCGCCCGCTCACGAGGATGCGACCTGCGGTCGAAGGCACCAGCCCGGTCGCCACGCGAGCCACCGTCGACTTGCCCGCCCCGTTCGGCCCGAGGAGGGCCGTGACGGAGCCCGACGGGACGGTGAAGGACACGTCGAACAGAGCTCGGAAGCGTCCGTAGGCGGCATCGACGTGCTCGAATTGGAGCGCCGCGGGAAGCGCCTCGGCTCCGGGTGCGCTCATGATGGCGCCAGGGGAGCTTGCCCCAGATACGCCGCTCGAACGGCATCGTCGCTGAGCACGTCGTCGAGCGGCCCGCTGGCGATCATTCGGCCGAAGTCGAGCACATAGACACGCGTCACGGCTGCCGCCACCATGTCGAGGTCGTGCTCGACGAGGAGCATCGCCGTACCGAAGTCACGGCGGACCACTGTCAGGACCGCTGCCAGTGCGGTGGTCTCGTTGGAATCGAGGCCGGAGGACGGCTCGTCAAGGAGGAGCAGACGGGGACGTTGGACGAGCGCCCGCCCGAGCTCGACGAGCCGTCCCTGGCCGAGGCTGATCGCCTCGGCGGGTGTGTCCGCCACGTCCTCGAGGCCGAGCGACTTCACCATCTGGTCGACTTCGTCGACCTCCTCGGGGCTCGGAGCTCCCCTCCACAAGAGATCCTTCCAGAGGCGCCCGTCGCCACGCTTCTCGCGCTCGGCCACCATGAGCTGCTCTCGTACGGTCGCGCCGGCGAAGAGCTCGATCTTCTGGAAGGTGCGACCGATCCCGAGCCGCGCCCTGCGGTACACGGGCATCCCGTCGATCCGCTGCCCGTCGAAGATCACGGTTCCGGCGTCGGGATGCATCAGGCCGTTCACACAGTCGAACAGCGTGGTCTTGCCCGCACCGTTCGGTCCGATCAGTCCGACCGTCTCGCCCGGCGCGACCTCGAGCGAGACGTTCGAGAGGGCCTGGATCCCGCCAAAGCGCTTGGTCACGCCGCGCACCTCGAGGAGCGGTCGGCTGCCTCGGCCCGAGCCGGCAGACGGCCGCGCCGCCGTCGCGGTCGAGTCAGCCGCATCGGCAGCCGACGTCTCTTTCGCTTGCGTCGACGTCGACGTCACCTCGGTCACGCGAGCACCTCCGCCTCGGCACGCTCGCCCCCACCACGTACGAGGTGCTCTATCGCGAAGCGCTTCAGGTACTCGATCACGCCTTCGGGATGCAGCACGTAGACGACCGCCCCGGCACCGAAGACGATCTCGAGCAGGCTGGCCCACGAGGACGGGAGCGAAGAGGTGACGAGGTTGTTGAGCAGGACGTAAGCGAGCCCGGCTTCGATCGCCCCCTCAACCGTGTACACGCCGACTGTCGCCACGACGACGACGAACACGAGCGAGACGAGCGTGTTGAAGTCGCTCGCCGACACCGACGAGTCGAGCGATCCGTAGAGCGCCCCTCCGACGCCGGCGAGGCCTGCGGAGAGCGCGAACACCCCGATCTTGGTCCTGGCCGGATTGATACCGATGCTGGCGGCGGCAAGCTCGCTGCCTCGGAGCGCCGCCAGCTGGCGCCCGGTGGTCCCGCGGCGGATGGCCTCCACGATGGCGATGCAGATCGCCAGGACGACGATGATGAGCAGGAAGAAGCTCCGGTCGCTCGAGAAGTTGATCGGCCCGAGGGTCGGCCTCGGCAATGAGATGCCGCTGTCACCGTTGAGCGACCAGCTGAATTGGAAGCCGATGTTGTCGGCGAGCAGACCGAAGGCGAGGGTTGCCAGGGCGAGGGCGAGGCCGCCGACTCGCAGAGCCGGCAGGGCGACGACGACGCCGACCAGGGCGGCCACCACACCCGCTGCGACGATCCCGACCAAAATCGAGAGGTTGAAGTGCATGGCGAGCTGGCCGGCGGTGAAGGCACCGACGCCGGCAAAAGCAGCCTGGCACAGGGAGATCTGGCCGCTCATGCCCGTGAGCAGGACGAGCGAGAGGAACACGATCGAGAGGGCGAGGGCCTGAGAGAGCGTGAAGACCCAGTTGTCGGTGATCCAGGTGAGGCACGACAGGACGAAGGCGATGACGAACACCGTCGTCCCGATGCGCGTCGCCCGGTACAAGGCCGGGTCGCGCATGGTGGACGCGATCGGCGCCGGGGGAGGGTCGCATGCGGCGAGAGGGTCGTCGGTCCGTCCCCAACGACGCCGGAGGCCGGGCAGGAACAGGAGGAGAGCCAGTAGCACGATGAACGGGAACCCGGGGCGCAACCCGGAGGAGAGGACGTTGCCCGAGGGCAGGTAGCCGCCGAGCACCTCCTCGAGGATTCCGAGGATGACCCCGCCGAGGAAGGTGTAGGGCAGGCTCACCAGGCTGCCGGCGGCAGCCGCCGCGACGGCGGCGACGAGCAGCTGGGTGAAGTTGAGCGACTGCAGGCTCCCGAAGACCGGCGCGATGATCACGCCGGCGAGCCCGGCGAGGAAGCTCGAGAGCATCCAGCTCGTCATCCCGACCCGCTCTGCCGAGAGCCCCGCCAGTTGCACCATGCGCGGGCTCTCCGCCATCGCACGCATCCGGAGGCCGGTCTGGGTGAAGTGGAACATGAGCGAGAGCAGCAGCGCCACCGCCGCGGTCACGATGACCGTCGAGAGCTCGCCCCCGTTGATGGGGTCGCCGAGGACCCGGAAGTACACGGTCGAGGGTGACAGCCACAGTGAGGGAGGGCTGTAACGGTTGCTCGTGCCGAACGCTACCTGCAAGACGGCGGGGATGACGATGAGGAGGCCGAGGGCCGCCACGAGCTTCACGAGCACGGGCCGCGACCGGACGAAGCGGAACAGCCCGAGGTCGATCACGACGCCGAGCAGGGGCGCACCGAACACCACAGAGACGAGAAACGCAGCCCAGGTCGGCCACCCGTCGCTCACGCACACGTAGAACACGAGGGCTGAGGCGTATGCCTGCGCACCGAACGCGAGGTTGAAGACCGCCGAGGTCTGGTACGTGAGCACGAGGCCCATCCCGAGGAGCGCGAACACGCATCCGTACGGCAAGCCGGGGATGGCGTATGACAGGAACTGACTCACGCTCGAGGCTCAGGCTCCGGGGATGTCTGGCGGTGGCGCCGCCGTGAGGACGTGATGTGACGAAGGCTGCGGGTACTTGAGGCACGTGAACACGGTCTTCGAGGACCCGAACACGGGAACGAAGTGCCCGTTCCGCACCTGCACGAAGGCGTTGCAGTCGATCGGTCCGAGCGAGTGGTGCTCGTCCTTCCAGTCGATGGGGGCGACGATCCCGCCGGTCCAGCTGGTCTCGGAGTTGATCGCGTCGATGAGCCGCTGCCGCGTGACGTCGCGACCGATCTTGCGCAGGCCGTCGACGAACATCTCCGCGCTCACCCAGCCGGAGATCGATGCCTCGCTCGGGAGATCGCCGGGGTAGTACTTCTTGAGCTCCCGCAGGTAGAGCGCCATGGCGGGGTACTTCTTCGGCTGGGTCTGGCCGGACTCGAAGGGCACGTGGCCGATGAGGAGGTAGACGTGGTTCATGAGGGCGGCGTTCTGCCGCACGGCTGCCTCGTCGTACCCGTCGTACCAGTACTGCGTGACCGATCCCATCCCCTTGCCCTGCAGCGTGCGCGAGAGCACGAGGTTGCCCCCGAGATCGAGGCAGCTCGCGACGAAGTCGACGTGAGCGTTCTGCATCCTCGTGACATCGGCGGTCAGGTCGCTCGCGGGCGGCGAGATCGACAGGTCCTCGAACGCCACCTGGATGTGGAACTTCTTCATCACGTTCGCCAAGCCGATGCATGCCTGCTGTGACTGCTTGACGTTGTAGGCGAGGATGCCGACACGCGTCGCATGGACGCGCTCGGCGAGGAAGGCCGGCTCTGCGCCCGGATGCTCGAAGTCGATGTAGCTCCCCTCCGAGCCGAAGAGGCTGTTGCTGAGGTCCCACTCGGGGTTGATGTTGTAGCCGAACGTCGGCACGTTGTTGGAGGCGAGGTAGGAGGCACCGGCGAAGCTCGGGGTGGCCACGCCGACGACGGCAAAGACGCCGTCGCTCACGAGCGCGCGTGCCTGCACGGTGTCCTGCTGGGGGTTGGACCCGTCGTCGAGGCCGTAGGCAAAGTCGAGCTTGCGGCCGTTCACGCCTCCGGCTGCGTTCACCATGTCGAAGTAGGCGCGCACGCCGTCGAACACAGGCGCGAAGTCGGCCGGCAGCGGGCCGGTCAGCGACGCGATCCCGCCCACGACGATCTTGTTCGACGTGACCCCGTTGGTGTTGCCGCTGTTGCTGACGGAGTTGCCGGCGTTGCCGCACGCGGCGAGACCGCCGGCGGCGACCGCGAGGGCGAGGAGAGCCGAAGCGCGCGACAGCCGTGGCGCAGTTCGCACGGCGCGTCGATACCCGCGGTCCGGACGTCCACAACGCCGGGCACAACTTCGGGGCGGGCGCGGTCCAGGCTCAGGAAACCTCATCGTGCTCGGAGAGTATCGCTTAGAGCTGTCCTCCCAGGTGATGCCCCTCACTGCGCGAACTGCGGGTACACCACCTCAGACACGAGCCCGACCTCGCCGGCGTAGGACCCGAGCAGGGTCTTCCACGACCCGGTCGTGGTGTCGTAGAGGAGCCACCGGCCCGCCACTGTGCAGCCGCCGGCGACCGACATCAGCAGGTTCTCGCCCGAAGTGCCGGCGATGCGCACGTTCGCGGCGGGTGAGACGCCGGGCGGGACGAGCTGTGTGGCCGTCGCGCCGGTCTGCTCGACCACGAAAGTGGCAGCGCATGCACCCGCGTCAGTGGCGTAGGTCCCGCTCGGCATCTCGTAGATCGCGAGTGGGCGCGACGGTTGCCCGTTCCACGGCGACCCGCTCGGTCCGCTCACCGTCGCCGCCGGCAGCGAGAACCTCCTCGGGGCTCGGTCCCACGACAGGATCCACCGCGTGGGCGTTGACGAGGCGCTCCTCCCACAGTCGGCGAGGATGCTCGTCGTGCTCCAGTACTGGAGGAACGAACAGGTCAACCCGGCCGGATCGAGGTTCTTGGACGCTCTGCCCGTGACATGTCGTAGGCCCCCAGCGTCCTTGACGACGAGCCCGCCCGGTACCACATAGACCGCCGCGCCAGGCGCGCTGGCGATGCGCGAGAGCAAGGTCCCGTCGGGCCGAAGGACGTCGATCGTCGTCACGTCGCCCGAGGTCGTCGACGAGGCGAGAAGGTCGGTCCCGTCCGGGGCGAAGCCCGTCACGCCGGCCGCCGCCACGCGGGCCTCGGCTCCCGTGACGAGGTCGAGCTCGAACGTCGTCGACGCCGAGGGGTTGTCGCTGAACCCGGTGAGCAGAGCCGTCCGGGTCGCCCGGGACCAGTCGAGGAGCGTCCAGTGGACCGCAGGCCGAACGGCCCAGTGCGCCATCGTGTAACGGGCTCCGCTCGGGCTCACGAGGAGGAGCGCTTCCCATCCGGGTCCCTCGACTCGCAGTGGAACGCCGCACGAGCACCTGGCGCTGTCGTAGAGGACGAGGGTCCATCCGGGACCGACTGAGGACCACGGGACCGCGCTGCGGGGTGCGAGCACCCCTCCAGGGCGGACCGGCGGGACGGTGGAGGGGTCACTCGAGAGGGCGGGCATCGGCGGCGCCCCAGCGGTCCCGCCCGCCGTCGTGCCCGGCACACTGCTCCCGGGCACGGAGGAGGGGAGAACGCTCGTCGGACTCGTCCCACTGGGACGAGTCTGACGAGGGGCAGCCGTGTGCAGCGTCGCTGCCAGGGCGCCGACACCCGATGCGACGAGGACGACCGCCAGGAACGCCACCGTGAACGGCCGTATCCGCGTCCCGAGACCTCGGCTCGCGCTCCCACCGGGCCTCCGGTGCGTCGAGACCCGCGCGCGTCGCTCAGCACTCCGCTCGGCGTCTTCCATCGATCCGAGCAGGCGCTCGGCGAGCGACGCCGGGTTCGCCGACGGAGTCCATCCCTCGGCCTCCGCGTGCAGCATGCTGCGGAGCGCGGCGTCCAGGCTCGGCTCGTCGGTCATCGATCCCTCTTTTCCGACCCGCCCCCGACGCGGTCGCTCAAGAGCGAGGCGAGATGGTCGCGGGCCTTGAATAACTGTGACTTCACAGTGCCGACCGAGCACCCCATCGCTGCCGCCACATCCGCCTGGTCGAGATCTGCGAAGTAGTGGAGGACCACGGCCTCCCGCTGCCGGGCCGGTAGCGCCGCGAGCGCGCGCCGCAGCGCGATGGAGGTGCTGATCTCGTCCGCCGTGGGCGACGGTCCGCCAGCTGCCTCGACCTCGTAGGCCTTCGATCCCTCGAGCGGCTTGCTCGCGACGCCGAAGCCGAGGCGTCGCTCGATGCGCCGGCGGCGCAGCTCCGAGTGGCATGCCCGGACGACAGCCGTGCGAAGGTAAGCGAGCAGCGCTTCGGTGTCGTTGATCGAGCTCCGCACCGCGTATGTGCGGGCGAAGGTGTCCTGCACGAGCTCTTCGGCGCGCGACCCGTCGTCGACGATGAGCCGTGCGAGGCGGCAGAGCGACACGTAGTGCCGGAGGTAGGCGGCCGCGACGTCCTCCGACACGAGCTTGCGCACAGGAGCGACGTCCAGCACGTCGCCGATCCCAAGAGTCGCCTCGCCGGTCGGGCAGGTCCCAGCCTCCCCCTCCATGAGCACGATCGTATAGACGCACGGCGGCAGGCGAAGGTTGCCTCGTGAGAAGCGCATGCGCGCGCAAGGTTGCCGTGAACCGCTTGACTTCAAGTCGACTTGAAGTCGTATCGTCCTCCGCGTACGCGTCGCAGAAAGAGGTGAGAGCATGCGGGTCGACATCGGGAGCATCGAAGAGCTCCAGGAGGCCGGATTCCTGACTGGAAAGGCGGGAAGCCAGCCCGTCTGCGTGTTCTGGCACGACGGGTGCGCGTACGGCATCGACGATCGCTGCCCGCACCTCGGCTTCCCGCTCCATCGTGGGTCCGTCGAGAGCGGGATGGTGACGTGTCATTGGCACCATGCGCGTTTCGACCTCGAGTCGGGCGGCACGCTCGATCCGTGGGCCGACGACGTGCGGGCCTACCCGGTGGACATCGAGGGCGGACGGGTGGTGTTGAACGCCGAGCCTCGGCCCTTTGACCGGGAACACGCCTTCCGGCGGCTCGACGAGGGGCTCGAACAAGGCTTGACGCTCGTGCTCGCCAAAGCGGTGCTGGCCATGCTCGACGCCGGGGTGGAACCCGCCGAGATCGTCGGCGCAGCAGCCCGGTTCGGCTGCTCGTACCGGGAGGGCGGATTCGGATCCGGGCTCACCGTGCTCTCCGCCATGGCGAACGTCCTCGAGCACCTCGAATGGGGCGACCGACCGCTCGCCCTCCTGCAGGGGTTGAGCTTCCTGTCGGGCAACACCCGCGGCAACCCGCCACGGTTCCCGCTCGACCCGTTGCCGGCGAGCGACCTCCCAAAGGACCGCCTGGTTTCCTGGTACCGGCGCTTCATCGAGACGCGTTCGGGCGATGCAGCCGAGCGCACCCTCGTGTCGGCCGTCAGCGCGGGCTGGGAGTCCGACGAGGTCGCGGCCATGATGGGCGCCGCCATCACCGACCACGTCTTCCTCGACGAGGGCCACATCCTCGACTTCACGAACAAGGCGTTCGAGCTCGTCGGGCACCTCGGGCCTGCCTTTGCACCCATCGTCCTCCCGACGCTTGCGCACGAGACGGCTCACGCCACCCGCCACGAGGAGGAGGGTTCCTGGCGCCACCCATACGACCTCGCCACCCTCGCGAACGAGGCAGGCGAGCGGCTCGAGGGCGCGCTGTCGAGCGCGGACTTCGACGGCGGCGCCTTGGATCACGAGGCGTCCGGACGCTTCGAAGCCGCGGGTGGCCCCGCGAAGCTCGCATGGGACCTCCTCGGCGACGACCCGGCCGTCGCCATCGACGCCATCTTCCGCGCCATCGACGAAGGCGCCTCGGGTGAGCAGCTCGCGCGGGCCGTGGCCCTTGCGGCCTCGTTGCGGGTCACCCGCTTCCACGTCCAGAACGACCACAGTGACTGGGACGTCGTCCACCACGGGTTCACTGCCGCCAATGCGCTGCACCAGATGATCGTCCGGGCGCCCTCGCCGCAGCTGCTCCGTGGCGTCGTTCAGGTGGCGATGAAGGTGTTCCTCGATCGTTTCTTGAACGTGCCGGCGGCACGATTGCCGAGGGCGACGAGCGGGGATCTGGCCGACCTCGCGGCCTGCTTCGACTCGGAGGGGCGAGTCGACGAGGCCGGTGCCATCGTCTACGGGCACCTGAAGAGCGGCGGTAGCCGGTCGGCAGCGATCGAGGCACTTGGGAGCGCCTTGCTCCGCGAAGACGCCGGGTTCCACTGGTTCCAGACCTACGAAGCTGCCGTGCGCCAGTCGCTCGCCTGGCCCGAAGGATCCGAGGAGTCGGCCCTGGTGCTCGTCGGTGCTGCACGCTTCCTCGCGGCGCACACCCCGACGCGCCGGGAGCTCGCCCAGATCGTCATCATCGCAGGGCGTCTTCGCCGCGGCGAGGCCCTCTACGAGGAGGCGGACGAGTAGCCCGAGCAGCCGCCAGCGAAGTTGACATTTTGTGTAAGCAGGTGTCGTACGATTGCGCTGTGAGCGTGCGCGTCCCTGATTCGCTCGAAGAGCTGGTCACCGGGCTTGCTGCCGACCCCGGGTGCGAGCTCCTGGCAGGCGGCACCGACCTCATGGTCGAGATCAACTTCGGTCGCCGCCGGCCGGCGTCGATCATGAGCCTGAGCAGGGTGACGGAACTGAAGGGTTGGAGCGAAGACGCCGCGACCGGAGAGCTGGTGCTCGGCGGGGCGCTCACGTACACCGAGATGCTGCAGCCCGACCTCGCCGGCCGGCTTCCCGCTCTCGCCCAGGCGGCTCGAACCGTCGGGTCCCCCCAGATTCGCAATGCGGGCACACTCGGCGGGAACCTCGCCACTGCGAGCCCGGCCGGCGACACGCTCCCCGTCCTCGTGGCCCTCGATGCGGTCGTGGTGGTCGAGTCTGCCGACGGCCGGCGCGAGGTGCCGGTCGGCGACTTCGTCACCGGAGCCAAACGGACCGCTCTCCGCCCCCACGACGTCGTCCACTCCGTCCGGGTTCCAACGCGGCGCACCCGCCAGGAATTCCTGAAGGTCGGGACCCGCAACGCCATGGTCATCGCCGTCTGCTCCGCCGCCGTCGTGGTCGACCTCGACTCCTGCTCGGTGAGGGTCGCCCTCGGCTCGGTCGGACCCGTTCCGCTGCGGGCGCACGAGGCAGAGGAGCTCGCCGGCGAGGTGCTGGACTGGGATGCCGGCGGGGTGCTGGCCGGGGATGCCCACCGGGACGGGGCGCTCGAGCGCTTCGCCGGGCTCGTGTCCGCTGCCTCACGCCCGATCGACGATCACCGGTCGACCGCTGCCTACCGCCGCCATGCGGTAGGCGTCTGCGCCCGCCGAGCCCTCGAGCGGGTGGCAGCGTGACCACCGCCGGTCGGGCCGACCAGCCCGACCAGCCCGACCAGCCCGACCAGCCCGACCAGCCCGACCAAGCTGACCAGCCCGACCAGTGTTCGTACACCCTGTCCGTCAACGGGCAGGAGCACGAGCTCCGCGGGGCGTGGATGGGCGAGAGCCTGCTGTACGTGCTGCGCAACCGGCTCGGGCTGCCCGGTGCGAAGAACGCGTGCGAGCAGGGGGAGTGCGGCTCGTGCTCGGTGCTTGTCGACGGTGAGCTCGTGTGCTCCTGTCTCGTTCTTGCAGCGACCGCCGGCGGCCGGGAGATCGTGACGGTGGAAGGTCTTGGTGCTGGCGAGCGCTTCACCGACGTACAGGTGGCGTTCACCGAGACCGGCGCGGTCCAGTGCGGCTTCTGCACACCGGGCCTGATCGTGACGGTCCACGACCTGCTCGAGCGCAACCCCCGACCTTCCGAGCTCGAGATCCGTGAGGCGATCTCCGGCAACCTCTGCCGGTGCACCGGCTACGGCCGGATCCTCGAGGCAGTCGAGACCGTGAGGGACGCCCGACTCGCGGCGGCATCACGTGCCGCACCTGTTGCTGCCGGTGCCACGCGGCAAGAGGGCGCCGGATGACGACCGTCTCTGCCGTGAGCAGCACCGCTGTGGCGCCAGCACGCGTCCGATCCGCCTCGCTCGGCACGAGCCGGAAGCGCCCCGACGGTGGCCCGAAGGTGAAGGGCGAGTTCGCCTTCTCGTCCGACCTCTGGGCCGAAGGTGCCCTCTGGGGCAAGGTCCTCCGGTCCCCTCACCCGGCCGCTCGCATCACGGGCATCGACACGAGTCGCGCTCGCAACCTGCCGGGCGTGAAGGCCGTCCTCGTTGCCGACGACGTTCCCGGCAACCCGTTCTTCGGGCTCGAGATGAAGGACCAGCCGGTCTTCGCGAGCGACGTGGCGCGCTACATGGGCGAGGCCGTCGCCGCCGTCGCGGCCGACCACCCCGAGGTGGCGAGGAAGGCGGCCGAGCTGATCGAGGTGACGTACGAGCCGATCGACCCGCTCGTCGATCCGGAGCGGGCACTCGACCCTGTGACGCCACCCATGCACCCGATGGGCAACACCGTTCGGCACATCTCGGTCCGTCACGGCGACGCTGTCGCCTCCGGCGACGTCGTGGTCGAGGGAACATACGAGGTCGGGATGCAGGACCAGGCGTTCATGGGTCCCGAGTCCGGGCTCGCCATCCCCGACGAGGACGGTGGGGTCGACCTGTTCATCTCGACCCAGTGGCTGCACGTCGACCGCGACCAGGTCGCCGACTGCCTGGCGCTCCCGCCCGACAAGGTGCGCCTCCACCTCGCCGGTGTCGGGGGCGCGTTCGGCGCACGGGAGGACGTGAGCCTCCAGGTGCACATCTGCCTGCTCGCCCTTCGCACCGGCAGGCCGGTGAAGATGGTGTTCAGCCGCGAGGAGTCGTTTCTTGGGCACGTGCACCGCCATCCGGCTCGGATGTCGTACCGGCACGAGGCCGACCGGGATGGCCGGATCGTCAAGATCGAGGCGAAGATCCTGCTCGACGGCGGTGCCTACGCGTCTTCTTCGACGGCGGTCCTCGCGAACGCGGCGTGCTTCGCGGGAGGTCCCTACCTCGTGCCGAACGCCGTGATCGACGCCGACGTCGTCCGGACGAACAACCCGCCCTGCGGGGCCATGCGCGGATTCGGCGCCGTCCAGGTCTGCCATGCCTACGAGGCGCAGATGGACAAGCTCGCCGCCGCGCTCGGGATGGATCCGGTCGAGCTCCGCCTCCGCAATGCGCTCCAGCCCGGCGACGAGCTGCTCACGGGGCAGGCACTCACCGGGGCCGCTCCCGTCGCCGAGGTGATCCGGCGCTGCGCCGAGGCTCCCCTGCCACCCGGGGGCCCGGCAGACGAGCCAGGGTCGATGACCCTGCCCGGCGGCGCCGGCCGCACTGCCGACCCCACGCGGGTCCGCCGTGGCATCGGCTTCGCCGTCGGGTTCAAGAACCTCATGTACTCCGAAGGCTTCGACGACTACTCGACCGCCCGCTGCCGCATCGAGCACGGGATCGTGACGGTGTTCTCGGCGGCGGCCGAGGTCGGCCAGGGTCTCGTCACGCTCGTCGAGCAGATCGCCGAGGACGTCTTCGGGACGGACAAGATCATCGTCGCGCCGGCCGACACCGGAGTCGGCTCGGCGGGATCGACGTCCGCCAGCCGCC
Organism: Actinomycetes bacterium; assembly: GCA_021838945.1. Lineage (GTDB taxonomy): Bacteria > Actinomycetota > Acidimicrobiia > Acidimicrobiales > Bog-793 > JAKCCH01. The sequence goes on along the minus strand of JAKCCH010000006.1, from coordinate 3,257 downwards.
AGACGTGGATGTCGGGAGGCGCCGTCGACGCGGCGTGTCGCAAGGCGCGTGACTCGCTCCTCGATCTCGCTGCTCGCCGTCATGGCACCGTCGCCGCTGTGCTCGAGGTGCGTGAGGGGAGGGTCGTGTCCTTCGACGGGGAGATCGACGAGACGATCGAGGAGGCGACAGGTGGCGCCGCGATCGAGGAGACCGTGGAGTTCCGCCATGCCCCGACCTTCCCACTCGACGAGCGCGGCCAGGGCGATGCGCACGTGTCGTTCGCCTTCGCCGCCCACCGGGCGGTGGTCGACGTGGATCTCGACCTCGGCCTCGTGAAGGTGGTCGAGGTCACCACGGCTCAGGACGTCGGGCGAGTGCTCAACCCCGTCCAGGTCGTCGGCCAGATCGAGGGCGGCATCGCGCAAGGCGTCGGCCTCGCCGTGATGGAGGAGATCCTCGTCGATCAGGGACTCGTGCGAAACGCCTCCTTCACCGACTACCTCATCCCGACCGCTCTCGACATGCCGCTCGTGCAGATCGCTGCTCTCGTCGAAGAGCCCGAGCCTGGCGCTCCCTTCGGCGCAAAAGGGGTAGGGGAGCCACCGACGATCTCGTCCACCGCCGCCGTGGCGGCTGCGGTCCGAGCGGCTAGCGGGCTCGCGCTGACGCGGGTGCCGATCCGGCCCGAGCACATCGCACTCGCGGCACCGAGGCAAGGGGAGGCGGGTTCATGACGCGCACCATCCTCCGGGGCGCCCGACACCCTCTCGGCGACGTCGTCATCGAGGACGGGCTCGTCGCGTCGGTGGGCGGCTCCGCCAATCCAAAGCCGGGTGACCAGGTCGTCGACTGTTCCGGCGACATCATCACGCCCGGGCTCGTGAACACCCACCACCACCTGTACCAGTGGTTGACGCGCGGCCGCGCCGCGAGCTGCAGCCTGTTCGAGTGGCTGACCGAGCTCTACCCGGTCTGGGCACGGATCCGGCCCGAGGACGCCCGAGCCGCAGCATTGCGCGGGACCGCCGAGCTTGCGCTGTCGGGCGTCACGACCGTGTTCGACCACCACTACATCGTCCCGTCCGGTGACGACACCGTCTTCGACGCCATCGCCGGCGCGGCAGGTGAAGTCGGCGTCCGCCTCTACCTGTCGCGGGGGTCGATGGACCTCGGGCAGAGCAAGGGCGGGCTGCCGCCGGACGAGGTCGTCGAGGAGACCGACGCCATCCTCGCCTCCACCGAGGCGGTGGCGAAGCGCCTCGCCTCGCCACCGGTCGGCCGGGATGCGGACCGCGTCCATGTCGTCGTGGCTCCCTGCAGCCCGTTCTCTGTGACTCCCGAGCTGATGCGCGAGTCGGCATCTCTCGCCCGGTCCCTCGGCCTCCGGCTGCACACGCACCTGGCCGAGACGTTGGACGAAGAGCGGGACGCGCTCGCGCGCTTCGGAAAGCGGCCGCTTGACCTCATGGAGGAGCTCGGCTGGATCGGCGACGACGTCTGGTTCGCGCACGGGATCCACTTCGACGACTCGGAGATCCGGCGAATCGGTGCCGCCCGGACGGGTGTCGCGCACTGCCCGGGCTCGAACGGCCGCCTCGGTGCTGGTATCTGCCGGGTGCGTGACCTCCTCGAGCACGGTGCGCCGGTCGGCCTCGGTGTGGACGGCCCAGCCTCGAACGAGCCCGGACAGCTGCTCCCGGAGGTCCGCATGGCGCTGCTGCTGTCGCGCCTTCGCGATGGCCGCCCGGATGCCTTCGCGCCGGCCACGGCGCTCCGGCTTGCCACCGAGGGAGGCGCCGCATGCCTCGGTCGGGGGGATCTCGGTCGCCTCGAGCCGGGCTGTCCGGCAGACATCGCAGTCTGGCCGGCGGGTGATCTGGCGGACATCGAGGAGGCGGTCGACGCCCTCGTCCTCGGTCCGAGCCGGCAGGTGCGGCACCTCCTCGTTCGCGGCGAGGCGGTCGTGTCTGACGGGGAGCTGACGAAGGTCGAGATCGGGGCCGTGCGCGAGCAGGCCATCACGAGAGCAAAGGGGCTCTGGGAATGACGCCGAGAACCGTGACCGTCATGGAGGGTGCCGAGATGACGCCCGACGCCGTGCAGGCGGAGGCCGAAGGCCACCGGGCCGACACGGTCGAGCTGCTTCGGGACATCATCCAGACCCCGTCGCTCTCGGGTGACGAAGGCGATGTGGTCGCACGCCTGCAGAGCGAGATGCGCTCCCTCGGATACGACGAGATCCTCGACGACCCGCTCGGCTCGGCCGTCGGGAGGATCGGCGATGGTCCGGTCACGATCGTCTACGACAGCCACATCGACACCGTTGACGTGGGCAGCCGCGAGGAGTGGGCGCGCGACCCCTTCGAGCCGGCGCTCGAGGGCGGCCTCGACGGTGGGATCGTGCACGGCCGCGGCGCGAGCGACAACAAGGCCGGGATCGCCTCGATGATCCACGCCGCCGCCCTTGCCCGTGATCTCGGGCAGCTCGAGGATGTCACGCTGTACGTCGTCGGCTCCGTCCAGGAGGAGACGTGCGACGGCCTCGCCCTCGAGCACCTCCTCACGAGCGTCCTCCCGCGGCCGGAAGTCGTCGTCCTCGGCGAGGCGTCCGGCTGCCAGCTCTATCGAGGGCATCGCGGCCGGGTCGAGGTGGCGGTCGAGACGCTCGGCTCCTCCTGCCACGCCTCCGCACCCGAGCGCGGCCACAACCCCGTCTACGACCTCGCCTGTGTGATCGCCGACATCGAGCAGCTGAACAGCCGGCTCGGGCACGACGACTTCCTCGGCTCGGGCACGGTCGCGGTCACGAAGATCGAGTGCGAGACACCGAGCCTCAACGCCGTGCCGTCGACCGCGACCCTGTACCTGGACCGCCGGCTCACCGTGGGCGAGTCGGCGGAACAGGCGCTCGAGCAGCTGCGCAACCTGCCGTCGGTCGCCCGGACGAACGCCACGGTCACGCTGCTCGGCTACGAGAAGAGGTCGTACACGGGCATGACGGTCACGAGCGAGAAGTACTTCCCGACGTGGGTCACCCCCGAGGACCATGTGAGCGTGCAGACCGGCGTCGCCGCCTGCCGGTCGGCGCTCGGCCGCACGCCGAGGATCGGGAACTGGGTGTTCTCGACGAACGGCTGTGCAGCGGGCGGCCGCCTCGGGATCCCGACGATCGGCTTCGGCCCGGGCGAAGAGGTCCACGCCCACACAGCGCACGACCAGTGCCCGACGGACGACCTCGTGGAGGCGGTCGCCTTCCTCGCGATGTACCCCGGGGT
>JAKCCH010000094.1 GCA_021838945.1 Actinomycetes bacterium | reverse complement strand
GTCGGCGATGGCACCCTCGGCCACCATCACGGGTTCGTGATGGAACGCCCGGGTCACCCGCAGCCTCCCGGCCGAAGACGTGCCGACGTGACGCGTCCAGGCGAAGCGGGGATGGCAGTTGGCGGAGAGGTGTGTTGGACCATCCGGCGCAGCGACCGAGAGGCTGCGGGTGGCCCGGGCGACATGAGTGGTATCTGCGAAGGCGAGGGCTGTCTCACCGGTCACGACTCCCCGTCCTCCCGATGGTCCCATCGGTGCTTGGACCAGAGCTCGACGCGGTCGTGGACGCCGACGAAGAGCACGTCGCTCTCGAGCTCGGCGTGCGAGCGCAGATCGACGGGGATGGCCATCCGACCCTGTGAGTCCAACTCGACTCGGCTGACGTGGGAGAACCACTCCCGCACCTCGTGGCGAGCACCCTGCCCTTCGGCTTCGCGCGCGTGCTGGCGATCGGCCTCGAGTCCGAACTCGCCGTCGGTCCACAGCGCGATGCATCCGTCCTCGTGGGGCGCCAGGTACCCGGAGCTCTCGAAAAAGCCGCGCAGCCTCACCGGCAGGATGACCCGCCCCTTCGCGTCAAGAGTTCGGTCGTACCGACCGACGAACGGCTCCACGTCCAATTCCCGAGACCCTCCTGCCCGAGTTGTTGGGCCAGTCCTCCCCTGGTCCCCACTTCCCGCCACTTTATGTATATCTCACTCCACCAGTCAACCACCGATGAACGCCTTCTGGGCTCTGACCGGGTAATTCGCGCGAGGGCGAAGGGGTCGCCCTTCCCAGCCGCCGGCACGGTGTCAACGGCGCGAGCTCGTGACCTGGGTATTCGGGCGCGATCCCGTCGACGGCGCCGCTGTGGAGGAGAGTGGAGGGCTCGCCTTCTCAGACGAGGCGCGCGGCCAGCTCGCGGCGCAGCGCGGCGAGAGTCACACGCACCGGCGCCGACGTCACCTCGAGCTGTCGTCGCGCTGCAGCCGCCTCGTCGCCCTCCAGCGCCAGGCACTCGACGAGTAGGCCGGAGCTGTCCTCGAGTTGCGCCATCGAGTGGAACCAGGCGCCCGCACGGGTACGCCTCTGCGCGATGCCGACGACCTTGAGCCCGTCGACCGTCACCTCGCCCGCTCCGAGCGACCCGTAGCAGAGGCGCCTCGCCCACGGTGACGGCCGCTGTCCGGGTCGCGCTACCTCGACGCGCCGGGCCAGTAGCGCGCCCGCCGTCGTGAGCGCTCCGGCCCACACCTCACCGAGCCACCGGAACGACTTGCCCACGTCCCGCTCGAACAACGGGTCGCCGGCAGGCAGGAACGCATCGAGCCACAACTGCGCTCGAGGCCGCACGATCACGGCTCCGCCGCCGCAGGCCCGGCGCGTCACCTCGACGCCGCGCACTCGGCAGGCGTCGGTGTCCGCATCGGCGAAGGGCTGCGCCGAGCCGAGGACGAGCGCCGTGTTCGTCACGTCGCAGATCACGCACAACCGGTGGTCGGGGTACTCCCCCGCCCGAGCGTCACCCGGTGACACGACGAGCTCGTGCGCCGGCCCGCGCCTCTCGGTGATCTCGAACCCACCGGTGAGGCGACCAGTCAGACCGCGACCGCCCGGCCGATCATCGGCTCGACGTAGGTCATCCACTCGTCGCGCACGTCGCCCGCCGCAGCCAGCAGCCACAGCCGTGAGCGCGGTGCCTTCGGCTGGCGAGCGAGATGGAACCCCGTCTCTTCGAGCAGGCGGTCCTCCTTGCGGGTGTTGCATCGACGGCAGCACGCGACGACGTTGTCCCAGGAGTGCGCCCCACCCCGGCTCCTCGGCACGACGTGGTCGATGTTCTCGGCTTGCGCGCCGCAGTACTGGCAGCGATGGCCGTCCCGGACGAACACGGACCGCCGCGTCACGGCCACGCGGGTCTGGTGTGGCACCTTCACGTAGTGCATGAGCCGCACGACCGACGGCTCGGGAAACGAGGCCCTGGCTGAGTGGAGGTCGTGCCCGGTCCCGTGCACCAGGACGGCCCTCTCCGCAAGCACGAGGACGAGTGCCCGCCGAGCTGTCACGACTGACAGCGGCTCGTACGAGGCATTCAATACGAGCGCGCGTCCGGTCATGTCAAACCCTTGGACGCGTGCGCTGCGCTCTGAGCCTGTCGAGTTGAGGCACGCCCGGAGGTTAGTGCATGTGGGGGGAACGACGGCGTGTCTCTCGGCACCATTCGAGGAATGCAACGACGTCTTCAGCCGACGGGCGAGCCTGCGGGTCGCCGTACGCGGTCTCCATCCGGAACTCGAGCCACCGTCTCGAGGGAGAAGGAGACGGCGGGAAGCGTCGCCACCAGTGCGAGGGGGCGAGCGCTCGCGCCTGTCCGAGCGCCGTGCCCCACAGATGCGGCCGGGGTGCCAAGGCGCGAGCTGCCACCACCCACCACGACGACTGGCCGTGGCGTTGGGAGCCCCGCCGGCCGCCGGTCACCTTGCGCCACCGAGGACATCCACACCGAGCGCCCGCCAGCCCACCGCGGCGGCGCCGATGATCGGGGCGTCGGCGCCGAGGCCGACGGGGTCGATGCGCGCGCCGGCGGAGAAGGCGAGCCGCGCCCGGGCGTCGAGCTCGCGCTGCGCGGCGAGGAAGAACGGCGTCCCGTATCCGAGCGCCACCGAACCGCCCACGAGAGCCCGGCGAAGGTCGAGCAGGTTGGCGACCGACGCCACCGCGCGGCCGACGAGTCGCCCTGCCCTCTCGCGCACCTCCTGAGGGGCCTTGGCTGCAGGCGCTCCTGTGATCGCCTCGATCGCCGTGCCGGATGCCTCGGCCTCGAGGCACCCCTGTGCGCCGCAGCCGCACGTCCGCCCGCCGGGTTCGACGATGACGTGGCCGACGTGACCCGCATTGCCCTCTTCACCGTCGAGCAGCCGGCCGTCGAGGACGAGCCCTCCCCCGACGCCCGTCGAGACCACCATCGCGAGGAAATTCCGCTCACCTCGCGCGTTCCCGCACCATGCCTCCCCGAGAGCGAGCGCCTTCGCGTCGTTGTCGATCGCGACCGGCACGCCTTCCGCCTCGATGCGCGACAGCCGCCGGATGCGCTCGGCGAGCGGGAAGTCGCGCCATGCCGGGACGTTCAACGGCGAGACGCGTTCGCCGGACATGGGGCCTCCACAGCTGATCCCGACCACCGCCAGGTCTCCGCGGGCGTCGGCTGCCGAGAGCCCGATCTCGAGCAGGTCGGCGACAACCAGGAAGAGGGCACTGCCGTCGGTCGCACGTGGTGTCCTGATCCGGTCCTGCCACAGGAGTGAGCCGCAGCGATCGACGAGACCGACAGCGATCTTGGTGCCGCCGAAGTCGAGGCCGAGGCAGAGACGAGCCGACGGCTCCTCAGTCACGATCGCTCATCGCGGCGGCTCGGGCACGCTGGCCGGGCTGGGATGCGTCAATCGCGACGGCCGAATCGAGAGCGAAGTCTCTTGCGCATCCCCGACCACTCCTCGGAGAGCACGGCGGTGCGCGTGCCGCGAGCCGAAGGGCGTGTGCTCGGATGCGGGCGGTCGCCTGCCTCCGGACTCCCGGTCGCCTCGGCCGCCGCGCCGCTCCGGTCTTCGGAACCGAGGTGCTGGGCGAAGGACAGCGCCGAGACCACCATGACGAGCACGGCGCAGATGGCGAGGGCGAGAGAGGAGCGGAACGTCGCGAGCAACAGCACCGTGCCGGCGAGGAAGCCGAAGGCAGACCACTTCGCGCCACGAGATGCCTGAAGCCGGTGAGCGCTGTGGCTGACACGATCGACGAACTCGCGATCGTGTTCGCGAAGCTTCTGCTCCATCTCCTGGAGGATTCGCTGCTCCTCCTCGGAAAGCGGCACCATCTCCCCCTTTCCGGCCGTGGGCGACCGTCGCGACTCCGGCATCCGACTCCGGCAGCGGCCTGATCCCGTTCTGCACTGCCGACGATATCTGTTCGCACTGGGGTTCGCGACCGCGGCGGCCCGACGCGTCGATGGATGCCAGTCCTCGCTGACGGCTCCCGTTCACCCCCACTGCCGGTCGCCGAGATCCTTCACCCGGAGTCTCGATCCGGGTTCGACGGTGGTCGCGGGGCCGACGGCACCGGAGCCGTACCGCTGCCTGATCGCGTCCACCGCCGCCTCGACCTCGGCTCGCGCCGGTTCGTCGGGTCGCCTCCTCTGGCGCCCGTCCGGGCCACCGGGGCCTTCCGGCCCGGCGGTAGCCGGATGGTCGAGGTCGATGAGCGACAGCTGCCTGCCACGCGCCGACTCGAGCGGCTCGAGGGAGGAAACGCTGACGCCGAGCAACCGGACGCCGGGACCGACGTCGAGGCCCTCGAGCAACGCGGAGGCTATCCGGGTGATCTCGGCGGAGCTCAGGAGGGGCCCGGCGAGCGAGTGCGAGCGCACGATCGTGCTGAAGTCCGCGAAGCGAAGCTTCAGGTTGACGGTGCGGCCCGTCATCCCCGCGCTCCGCAGCCGCCTCCCGACGGAGTCCGAGAGCCGCACCAGCTCGGGGTGCAGCTCGGCATGATCGTGGCGGTCCGTCGGGAACGTCTCCTCGTGCCCGATCGACTTGAGAGCGACCGAGGTCTGCACGCTGCGTGCGTCCTCGCCGTGGCTGAGCGCGTGGAGCTGACGTCCGACAGCGCGACCGGCAACACGCTCGAGCGAGTCTGCCGAGAGCACCGCCAGGTCACCGATCGTCTGAACGCCGTAGCGGGCAAGGCGCTCCGCCGTCTTCGGACCGACGCCCCACAGGTCGCGTACGGGACGGGGATGGAGGAACGCCAGCTCCTCCTCCGGAAGGACCACCACGACGCCGGGACCGGGCACCGTGCCCTTCCGGGTCGCCCGGGGCTTGGCCTCCCGCGAGGCGAGCTTCGCGATGAGCTTCGTCCGGGCGACGCCCACCGAGCAGGTGAGACCGAGGACTTCGGTCACGCGCCGCCGGACGCGGTGGCCGATCTCCTCGCTCGTCCCGAACAAGCGGTGGCTGCCGGACACGTCGAGGAAGGCCTCGTCGAGCGAGATCGGCTCGATGACAGGAGTGAACTCTCGGAAGACACCGTGGAGCAGCTCGCTCATCTCCGCGTACCGGGCGTGGCGACCGCCGATGACGACCGCGTTCGGGCAGCGCCGGAGCGCCTGCGCCATCGGCATGGCGGACCGGACGCCCGTCGCACGTGCCTCATAGGAGCAGGACGCGACCACTCCTCGAGGCCCGGTGCCTCCGACGACGACGGGCCGGCCGCTCAGCGAAGGATCGTCGAGCACCTCGACCGCGGCGAAGAAGCAGTCCATGTCCACGTGCAGCACCTCGAGGTCAGGCGCGCTCATCCCAGATCGAGGCGCCGGAACGCCTCGCCGAATCGGACGCCCGCCTGCCGGCCCGCCTCCTCGGCTCCGTCACGCAGGGCGGACGCGTACCAGTCGTTCGCATCCACCAGCTGGCTGGCGTGGCAGCCGACCGCCTGCACCTTGATGTCGATGGTGCTCGTGATGTCGATCCAGACGTTCGGCTCGAGCGAGCCCGAGAGCAGCACCGTCGGCACATGGTGCGGCTCGCCGGCGTCGGGGAAGTAGTGCGGCGAGCCCGACGCAGGCGCCACGGCGTCGAGCGTCGCCCAGCCGATGGCACGGTGGTCACGATGGTTGAAGTGATGGGTGCCGAAGAAGACCGCCGTCGGATCAGGGCACACCACCACTTCCGGCCGGAGGCGCCGAACGGCGGCCACTATGGCCTGACGAAGGGGACGGTCGTTCTCCACCTCCCCATCGGGGCGATCGAGGTGGTCGAGGGACTTCACCCCGAGCAGGCTCGTGGCTCTCCGTGCCTCCTCGAGCCGGCGCCGGGCGACGTCGCTCGGGTCTTGCGAGGGATCGGCTGAGCCCTTGTCTCCGGCTGCGGACAGCAGCACGTGGACCTCGCAGCCTGCGAGCGCCCACTTCGCCAAGGTCCCGCCGCAGGAGATGTCGGGGTCGTCGGGATGTGCATACACGGCGAGGGCACGTTCTGGCACCGTCGAGAGCACGCTGCGCTGCGACATGGTCACGAGCTGCCCGGCTCCTCGGCTGGACCGGACCGCGCCGATGTGCCGGGGGTGCTCGCCGGCGGCTCCGCCGGGGGGTGGAGGCCCAGCTCTCTGGCAAAGTCCTGCACGTCCTCGAAACCCTTGTAGACGCTGGCGAAGCGGACGGACGCGACGTCGTCGAGCAGTCGCAGGCGCTCGAGCACGGAGCGTCCGATCTGCTCGCTCGTCACCTGCGGGCCTTCCTCGCGCATGGCCTCCTCGACGTCGGCTGCGAGCTTTGCGATCTGCTCGTCCAGGACGGGCCGGTTCTTGCAGGCGGCTCGGACCCCGGCCGCCACCTTCGAGCGCTCGAACGGGACGCGCTGGCCCGAGCGCTTGAGCACCGAGAGCGACGCCTCGGTGGCCCGCTCGTAGGTCGTGAAGCGCCGGCCGCAAGCGAGGCACTCCCGCCGGCGCCGGATGGCTTCGCCCTGCTCGACCTCGCGCGAATCAACGACGCGATCCTCGAGGTTCGCGCACCACGGGCACCTCACGCTGCGACCGTAGCCTCGAACGCGGCCGACGAGCCGCCGCCGGCCGCGAGATCGAACCCCCCCGTGGCGGCAACCGGGTGAACCTGCCTTCAGCCAGAGGTACGAGGCAGGAAGAGGCGGTCTCCCGGCTGCAGGGTGCGGCCTTTGAGCTCGGCCTGCAGCCGGTCGACGAGTGGCCTCGGATCGGCGGTCGGCTCGGACCTCGCCGCGATCGACCAGAGTGTGTCTCCCGGCTGCGCGACGTACACGTAGCCACCGGGAACGGTGACCGAACCGGGCAGACGCTGAAGCTGCGATTCGTGCGCCGATTTCGCCAGCGCACCGACGGCGAACCAGCTGCCGACGAGCACGGCGAGGGTGGCGGCGCCGGGGAGGAGGCGCCGCAACCCTCGCGGCCCGAGATGCGCCACGCGGGTTCTGGAGGACGTGGCGACTGTCTCGCCGGCGCGGGCACGCCGGTGGGACGTGGAGCGGTCAGGCCGGCTCGCTCGGGTTCTCCGGTCGATGCCGGTCGTGCGAATCGTGCCGTCGGCGAAGCTGCGAGCCACGGTGGCCGGGTCACCGATCCTCAGACGATCGTCGACTCCGGCGGATAGGCCGGCCGTGGCCGGCGCGCCGTGCCGGTTGTCCGCTGCCGTCGGACTATCGGAAAGGGCGACCGCCCGGCGCAGGCGGAGACGCTCGAGCTCGCGCTCGAGCCAGGCGTCCGCATAGGCGCGGGACACGCCCCCTCCCTGGTCCGGCCGACCTGCTCGGGAGGCGGAGCGCCCCGCCTCCCGAGCCGGCTCGATCCAGATGCGCTGTGCCGGTGTCGGATAGGACACGAGCTCCTCGGCGAGCACGTTCCAGCGAGTCTCGCCCGAGTCGCCGGACCCTCCTTCGCCGGCTTTGTCGACGACCTCGGGCCGGCCGCGCATCGGGCGCTCGCACGGCACCGTCGCCAGCCGGCGAGCGGCGCGCGAGTCAGGCTCGTCGGTCCGAATCTCCTCGTACCACCGCTCAGCAGCTGCGCCCATGATCTCCTCCCTGGCTGGTGCGCCGACCGACTTCGGCCACAGTCCCGGCCGGCGACGGCGAGACTGCTCGATCCACTCGACTCACGTACAGGTGTTCGCTGTCACCATCAGACCACGAACGCCTGTTCGCTGTCAACAAGGAACCGAACGGACGTTCCACGAACGGATGTTTGCCTTCGCTGCGCCGCACGGGTACGATCTCCTCGTCCGACCACGAGAGGAGATCGGCATGTCCGACACGGCACTTGCCGGGAAACGCCGGCTCATCCTGGAGTTCATCGCCGAGCAGATCCGCCAGCGGGGCTATCCGCCGTCGGTCCGTGAGATCGGCGAAGCGGTCGGCCTCACGTCCTCGTCCACGGTGCATGCCCACCTGCAGGTGCTGCAGCGTGACGGGTTCCTCCAGCGGGACCCGACGAAGCCGCGTGCGATCGTGGTCAACTTCGAGCCGAGATCGGGAGCGGCGCTCCACGTCCGGCCCGCCGCCCACGTGCCGTTGCTCGGCGACGTCGCGGCGGGCACCGGAGTGCTGGCGGACCAGAGCGTCGAGGAGGTGCTGCCGATCCCGGAGGACTTCACCGGCTCGGGTGAGCTCTTCATGCTCCGCGTCCGGGGCGACTCCATGATCGGGGCCGGCATCTTCGAAGGTGACTATGTCGTCGTCCGGAGGCAGCCCGAAGCCGAACCGGGCGAGATCGTCGTGGCGGGCATTCCCGGCGAGGAGGCAACGGTCAAGACGTTCAAGCGGCGTCGCAACAAGATCGTCCTCGTGCCCTCGAACCCCCGACTCGAGGAGATGGAGCTCCGGCCCGAGGACGTGACGATCTACGGCAAGGTGGTAACGGTCCTGCGTCGCCTGTGAGGCGTACCGCCGTCTCGTCCCGAGCCGCTCGTCGATCACGCGGTGAACGTACGCTGAGGCTGTAACAGTCCGTATGACCTGGTGTTTTGCGCTGACCAGGTCACTTCGCCGGTCAGGTCATGCGCTGGGGGTGAGGAGCACCTCGGCCAGGGTCCGGAACACGCGCTCGAGCTGGTCGAGCGGTACGTGCTCGTCGCCTCGGTGAGCCACGGTCGGCTCGCCGGGCCCGAAGTTTAGCGCGGGCACGCCACGCTCGGCGAAGAAGCTCACGTCCGTCCAGCCGAGCTTCGCTCTCGCCGGCTGCCCGCAGGTCGTCACGATCGCAGCGAGAAGCGGGTGCGAGAGCCCCGGCGGGGCGGCGGCCGCCGACTCCTCGAGCACGATCGTGGCGTCGTCGAGATCGCCGGACAGGCCGAGCAGCGGTGCGGCGACGACCTCACGGACAGACTCGAAGGCTTCGACGATCGTGCGATCGGGTGCGAAGCGATGGTTGATCACGACGCTCGCCGCGTCGGGCACGACGTTGTTCGCAACACCTCCGGACACCGAGACGGCCTGCAACGCCTCCCGGTACTCGCAGCCGTCGATCACCGGACGGCGCCCCTCGTACGCCGCGACGGCGTCGAGCACGGAGCCGAGCCGGTGGATGGCGTTGCGGCCCATCCACGGACGCGCCGTGTGCGCACGCTCACCACCGACCTCCACCGCGACGCGCAGCACCCCTTGGCACCCGGCTTCGACGTGCCCGCCGGTTGGCTCGCCGAGCACGGCGGCGTCCGCGGCCAGCCACTCGGGAGCGGCCGAGTCGATCTGTCCGAGCCCCGAGTGGCGACGATCGACCTCCTCACAGACGTAGAAGATCCATGTCAGGTCGGCAGCCATGCCCGAGCCCGGGGTCGAGCCGGCACCGCTCCGGCCGGTGGAGCCCACGACCCGGGCGAGCTCGAGGAACACGGCGTCCCCGCCCTTCATGTCGGCTGAGCCGAGACCGAACAGCACGTCGCCCTCGCGACGTGCGCGCTCGTTCCCGTTCGGTGGCACCGTGTCGAGGTGACCCGCCAGGACGAGACGCTGCGGGAGGCCGAACGTCGTTCGCGCGCAGACGTTGTCACCGATGCGCGCCACCTCGAGAGCCTCGCCCGCCACCGCTCTCAGGCGGGACTCGACGAAATCGGCGACAGCGCGCTCGTCGTGGCTGACCGAGGGAACGTCGACGAGCCGCGCCGTCAGCTCGAGCAGGTCCTCACCGGTGACCGTGGACCAGGTCGGGCCGGCGGCACCGGCATCGCCGCTCCTCCCCCGCCCCGTCATGCCGACACCCCGTGGGTGCGCAGGATCGAGTTGAGCTTGGACTTGTCGTGGCGCTCTCCCTCTGTCAGCCTGCGGAGCACGAGCACGCAGGGCAGGAAGAACTCGCCGCCCGGCATCTCACGGCGACGAGACGCTCCGACGGCGACGCTCCAGGGCGGCACCACACCTCGGGACAGCTCCTCTCCCGTGTCGCCGTCCACGACCGGGATCGCCGGGTTGAGGATGGTGCCCTCGCCGAGGACGGACCCGCGACCGACCCGTGCTCCCTGCGTGACCATGCACCGGCTCCCGATGAGGACGTCGTCTTCGATCACGACCGGCACCGCGTTCGGCGGCTCGAGCACGCCACCGATGCCGACGCCGCCCGAGAGGTGGACCCGTTCCCCGATCTGGGCACACGATCCCACCGTCGCCCACGTGTCGACCATCGTGTCGGACCCGACCCGCGCGCCGATGTTGACGAAGCTCGGCATCAGGATCGCCCCCGGACCGATGTACGAGCCCCACCGTGCGGAGGCTCCGGGGACGACCCTCACCCCGGCTGCCTCGTACCCGCGCTTCAGCGGCAACTTGTCGGCGTACTCGAAGGGCCCGAGCTCGACGGTCGAGACCGACGTCAAGGCGAACAGCAGAAGGATGGCCTGCTTGAGCCACTCGTGCACCAAGACGTCATCGGTGCCGGCATCCACCTCAGCGACGCGCGCCTCGCCCCGGTCGAGCAGGCTGATCGCCTGCCTCACGAGCTCGAGAGCGTCCTCGTCACCCGCACGGAGCTCACCTCGCTCACGCGAGCTCCACAGCTCGCCGATCGAGGTCCGCAAGGATTGCAGCGCGTCCACGAACGGGAGAGTAATCAACCGCTCGCGTAACCTCGGGAGCATGAGTGGATCGCCATCAACCGGCGCGCGAGGCGGCACCGTCCTGTCCGACTTCGACCGCTGGCCGTTCACGGCCGAGGGCAAGACGCGAGACGTCTACTGCGTCGGCGAAGGCCCGGCCGTGATCGTCATCAGCGAGGTGCCCGGCATCACGCCGCTCGTGGCCGAACTCGGGAAGAGGGTGGCGGCGATCGGGTGTACCGCAGTTCTTCCCCACCTCTTCGGCGAGCCCGGTGCCGAGGCGACGGTCGCACGAGTCGTCAAGGTCATCAGCCACGCCTGCATCTCGAGGGAGTTCGCCACGTTCGCCCTCAACCGGACGAGCCCTGTCACGAGCTGGCTCCGCGCTCTCGCGCGCGAGGCCCACGACCGCTACGGCGGGCCGGGCGTGGGG
>JAKCCH010000093.1 GCA_021838945.1 Actinomycetes bacterium | reverse complement strand
CCGATCTCGTCGGCCCACGAGGAGGGAGGAGAGCGCCTCTTCGCGGTCGGCACGAGCGAGTTCCTCGACGACGGCACCGGCCACGTCGCGGCGGTCCGCCTGTCCGAGGTGCACCAGGAGCTCGTGGACGGGCGGCCCGTCTTCTCCCCGGTGCCCGGCACCGAGCTCGAGCTCGAGGCGGAGCTGGTGTTGCTGGCGCTTGGCTTCGCCGGGCCGGAGCAGCACGGGGTGGTGGCCGAGCTCGGCCTCGAGCTGGACGAGCGAGGGAACATCGCCGCCGGTCCGGACTTCATGACGAGCCGGGCCGGCGTGTTCGCCTGCGGCGACGCCGCTCGGGGTCAGAGCCTCGTCGTGTGGGCGATCGCTGAGGGCCGGTCCGCCGCCGCCGCGGCGGACCGCTACCTCACGGGTGTGAGCGCGCTCGCTGCTCCGACACGTCCCGGGCAGCTGGCGCTGTCGTAGCACCAGCTCTGTCGCGGGGCGGCGCGGCCTGCGAGCGTCGGTGGACCTCAGTGCTCGGTCTCGTGGACGGCGAGCGCGGCCGAACCGGGCCGCTTCGTTCGCTCGGTCAGCCAGCTGCGAAACACCGAGGGTTCCATCGGCATGGCCACATAGAAGCCCTGGACGGCGTCACAGCCGAGGGAGGCCAGCACTTCCATGACGCCAGGCGAGTCGACGCCCTCTGCGATCACCGCCAGCTGCAGGCTGTGGCCGAGCTCGACGACCGTGCGAACGATGGCCTGCGCGATCTGATCCGTGCAGAGCGGCTGCACGAAGGTCTTGTCGATCTTCACGGACGAGACAGGAAGGCGCTGGAGGTAGGAGAGCGAGGAGTAGCCGGTGCCGAAGTCGTCGAGGGCGAAACGGACCCCCCGTCCCGTCAGCTCCTTCAGGCTCCGGATGGCGCCTTCCGGATCGAGCATGACGGCGCTCTCGGTGATCTCGAGCTCGATGCTCGCTGCCGGAAGCCCAGAGCGGCTGACGGCCGTCATCACGGTGTCGAGGAGCGTCGGGTCGTGCACGGTCCCCGCAGACAGGTTCACCGCGACAGGGAGCCTCCACCCGGCGCGGTGCCAGGAGCCGCACTCGGCGAGAGCGCGCGCGAGGACCCAGTTCGTGAGCTCGCGGATGAGCCCTGTCTGCTCGGCGAGCGGAACGAAGACGTCGGGCAGGAGGAGGCCTCGTGTCGGGTGTTGCCAGCGAACGAGCGCCTCCACGCCTTGTGGCGTCCCGTCCTCCATCGAGGTCTTCGGCTGGTAGTCGAGGCGGAGCTGTCCGTGATCGATCGCCTCGGCGAGCTCGCTCGCGAGGGCGAGGCGTGACAGCGAGGACCGCTCGAGGTCGTCGACGTAACGCCGAGCGCCGACGTGGTCCGCTTTGGCCTGGTACATGGCCGTCTCGGCCATGCGCAGCAGGTCGGACATGCTCCTCTCGGCGCCGGACTCCCGAGTTGTCGAAGCGACGCCGACGGCGCCGCGCAGGCGCAGGTTGATGCCATCGACGCCGAGGGGCTCCCCGAGCACGGCGAGGAGTCTGTAAGCCAATGCCAGCTCCTCTGCATCAGATGAGGGCGTGCGGCAGACGACGGCGAACTCGTCGCCGCCGAGGCGAGCCACCACCTCGATCGGCTCGCCGATCCGCTCCAGCCGGCGCGCCACCTCGATGATGACGACGTCGCCGATCGCGTGGCCGAGGGTGTCGTTGATCTCCTTGAAGCGGTCGATGTCGAGGACGTAGACGGTGCGATCCTCGGCGGTGAGATGACCGGAGCGGTTCGGCACCGCCGCCGTCGGCTGGTGCGCCGCCAGGAGGAGGCGGTTCGGCAGTCCGGTGAGCGGGTCCTGGAGCGCCTGGGCACGGATGGCGTGCTCCGCCTCGGCTCGCGCTGCCGCCGCCGCCAGGACGTTCGCGACCGCCTTGACGAAGTTCGTGTCTTCATCGGTGAAGGTCCGGCGCTGGCGGGTCCCGACACCCACGATTCCGTAGGGCATGTCCTGGCCGGGGATCGGCGACTCGATGACCGAGACGGCGCCGGCGCGCGTCCAGAGCTCCGGCACGTCGAACCGCTCCTCGGCACCGAGGTCCTCGGACACGATGGTCTCCTGGGTGACGAGGGCGTAACTGGCGGGCGACGACGTCGGCTCGCTCGACATGAGCTCGCTTCCTGCGACGACATGGCCGCGACTCGCTGCCAGCGTCAAGAGCGATGCATCCGCGTAGGAGTCGAAGACGTGCACGATGTCGACGCCGAGCTGTAGCGCGAGGACGCTGACAGCGTCATCGACGAGGCTCGAGTAGTCCAGGCCGACGAGTGCCCAGCGGCCGAGCTCGGCGAGCGCCGCCTGCCGTTCGGCATTGGCGCGAAGGCGCACCTCGGTCTCGCGCTGCACGGTCACGTCGTGCAGCGTCACGACGAAGCCCGACACCGCCGGATCGTCGAGCAGGTTGTTGCCGATCGACTCCACGTAGCGCCACGACCCGTCGGCGTGAGCGAGCCGGAATGCCTCGGTGGGCTGTGCACCCGGGTGGAAGAAGGCCTGCCGGATTGCTTCGCGGCAGTAGTCGCGGTCCTCGGGGTGCACGAGCGAGAGCACGTCGACGACGTCGCCCGCTCGCCAGGAGTAGCCGAGGACCCGCTCGCAGGCGGGGTTCACGTAGTGGATCGTCCCATCGGCCGTGAGGACGATGATGACGTCGGACGCACATTCGCCGAGAGCCGCCTCGCGCCTGGCGGCATCGAGCGCCGCCACCTCGGCCGCGACGCGTTCAGAGACGTCGACGACGATCCCTGCGAAGCCCGTGATGTCACCGGCTGCCGACCGCAACGGTTGTGCCCACGCTTCGAGGCTGCGGCCTTCGAAGGGGATCTGGACGCGGCTGACCGGTTCCCCGGCGAGCAACGTGCTGGCGTGGTCGAGGATGACGGGGTGGCCGGCGAAGACCTCGACCAAGGACCGGCCGATGAAGCTCTGCGGGCTCACCTGCAACTGCGACAGGAGGCCACCGTCCATGAGGGTGATGCGGCCTTCGGCATCGCAGCCGAAGAGGAGGATCGGCCCGGAGCGCGCGATGGTGGAGATGGCGGAGCTGGCGCGTACGTGCCCCTCGTCCGCGTGCTCCGGTCCCTCCGCCGGAGCGATGCCGTCGGGATCGCCCTGTGCAACAGATGATCCGGGTGCCTCTTCAAGCTCCACTCGAGACTCCCTTGTGTGACCCAGAGCCACAGGATAGTGGCGGAGCATCTCTCCCATCTGGAGCATCGCAGGTCGCACCCGTATCCTGTGGGATACGAGCTCGCGTCATCGCCGCGGGCAAGTGCCGGGACGCCCGGCAGGGAGGGAGAGTCCGATGCGCAGCACGATGCAGGAGGCCCCGCTGCTCGTACGCGAGATCCTGCGCCACGGGGCGCAGGTCCACGGTCGCAGCGAAGTCGTCACCTTCGAGGGCGACGGGTTCCGTCGCGCGACGTTCGCAGAGGTCGCCGAGCGTGCCGCCAAGCTCGCGAACGGCCTCACCGGCCTCGGAGTCCGCTCGGGGGACCGTGTCGGCACCTTCTGCTTCAACCACCAGGAGCACGTCGAGGCATACCTCGCTGTCCCGAGCATGGGAGCCGTGCTCCACACCCTGAACGTCCGGCTCTTTCCCGAGCAGCTCAGGTACGTCATCGATCACGCCGGCGACAAGGTCGTCATCTGCGACGCCGCCGTCGCCGGGCTGCTCGCCCGCGTCGTCGGTGAGTGCCCGAGCGTGGAGCGGATCGTCGTCGTCGGTGAGGGGGACACCTCCCCCCTCGAGGGTCTCGAAGGCGTGGGCGACCTCATCGCCTACGACGATTTGATCCGGGACCAACCGGGTAGTCACGACTGGCCGGACCTGGACGAGCGTGACGCGGCGGCGATGTGCTACACGAGCGGTACGACCGGCAACCCGAAGGGGGTCGCCTACAGCCATCGCTCTACCTACCTGCACTCCCTCGCCAGCACCTCGAGCGCGACCCTCGGCATCTCGAGCAGTGACCGGGTCCTCGTCGTCGTGCCCCAGTTCCATGCCAACGCCTGGGGCATCCCCTACTCGGCCTGGCTGTCGGGGGCCGATCTGATCATGCCCAAGCAGTTCCTCCAGGCCGAACCGCTCGTGAAGATCATCGAGGCCGAGCGCCCGACGTTCGCCGGCGCCGTTCCGACCATCTGGAACGACGTGCTGCGCTATGCCGAGACGCACGGCTCCGACCTCTCGTCCTTCCGCGGCATCGTCTGTGGGGGGTCGGCAGTGCCGAGGTCGCTGATGGAGCGTTTCCAGGAGCTGTACGACGTGCCCATCGTCCAGGCGTGGGGGATGACCGAGACGAGCCCGCTCGGTGCCGTCGCCGTCCCTCCGCGCGGTGTGGACGATGACGAAGCTTGGTCATACCGGACTAAGGCCGGGCGGGTCGTCTTCGGCATCGAGGTGCGTGTCGTCGACGGCGAAGGCAACCCGGCACCGCACGACGGCCGGTCGGTCGGCGAATTCGAGGTGCGTGGCCCCTGGGTGACGGCCTGCTACCAAGGCGACCCGAGCCCCGACCGCTTCCACGACGGCTGGCTGCGGACAGGCGACGTCGGGACCGTCGACGAGCTCGGCTACCTCACGATCACAGACCGCACGAAGGACGTCATCAAGACGGGCGGGGAGTGGATCTCCTCGGTCGAGCTCGAGAACGTTCTCATGGGGCACCCAGCCGTGTTCGAGGCGGCGGTCGTCGCCATCCCGGACGAGAGGTGGGACGAGCGGCCTCTTGCCTGCGTCGTGCTCAAAGAGGGCGTCAGCGCCACGCTCGAGGAGCTGGCTGGATTCCTCGCCGACCGGGTGGCGAAGTGGTGGGTGCCGGAGCGTTGGAGCTTCGTCGGAGAGGTCCCGAAGACGAGCGTCGGGAAGTTCGACAAGAAGGTGCTGCGCGCCGAGTTCGCCAAGGGAGAGCTGAAGGTCGTCGCTCTTCCCAAGGGCTCGTGAGCAGCTGAGAGTGGCTGGCGGGGTGCGTCTCGGGGAGCTCGCGGCAGAGCTCGACGAGATAGCCGAGCAGATGCGCGATGTTGCGATGGACGTGCTGCGCGACGCGCTCGCCGAGCCGTCGGAGGCAGCCGTCGCGACGGCGCAGAAGACGGAGCGGCTCGTCAACCGAGCCCGGGCGGCCATCGAGAAGGCTGCACGGCTCACACGGCAGGCCGCCGGTGTCAACGAGGAGGACAGCGCCAGCGAGGAAGAGGACGGCGCAGCCGGGGGCTTTGCGGACTTCTAGTCCCTTCTCGGCGAGGCGCCCGGTCCGCCTCCGTGCGGTGTGCCGGAGAGCACGTTCAACGCGTCGATGAGCTGGCGCAACCGTCCTTGGAAACGAAGGTCGAGCTCGAGTGCGATCCTCGGCAGCTCGAGGCGGTCACGGTCGGCGCGCTCGGGCGGGAGCGGCTCGGTCCGCCAGATGCCACGCTCGGAGCAGCAGTCGGCGAAGTCGACGTTGAGGTGGGCGAGCTCCTCGTCCGTCGGGGCGTGGCGCAGGCGCACCACCATGACATCCCCGACGAAACGCCTCGAGTGGTAGTTGCGGTAGAAGCCGAGGATCTCGCCGACCGCCGTGTTCAGGTCAGCCGTGATGCGGAAGAACGAGCGGTCCTCGGGGCTCGCGAGGCCGCGCCGGATGACCTCGCCCGTGACCCATCCGTCCCAGGACTCCCAGTAGGGCTCGCCGGGGATGTCGACGAGCACGATCGGGGCGGGCTCGGCTTTCCCGGTCTGGAGCAGCGTGAGGAGCTCGAAGGCCTCGTCGAGGGTCCCGAAGCCGCCTGGCAGGACGGCGAAGGCGGCCGACTCCTTCATGAGCATGAGCTTTCGCGTGAAGAAGTACTTCATCTCGACGAGGCGTCCTTCGGCCGCGAGCTCCGGGTGCGAGACCGACTCGAAGGGGAGGTGGATGTCGACGCCGATCGCCCTGTCGGCACCGGCGCCGTCGGTGCCGGCCGCCATGATCCCGGGACCCGCCCCGGTCACGACCATCCATCCCTCGTTCGCCATCCGCGACGCGAGCTCGCGGGCCTGCTCGTAGAGCGGGTCTTCCGGGCGGGTGCGTGCTGAGCCGAACATCGTGAGCTTCGGGATCCCTCGGAACGGGGCGAAGAGGGCGAACGCCCGCGCCATCTCCGAGAGCGCCGAGGTGGCGATCTTCATGTCGAGACGGCTCGGGCTGCCGTCGCCGAGGTGCAGAGCCGTCCCGATCAGGTCGCGGAGAAGGTCGCGGTTCTCGTGGGCTCCGACGAGGTCGAGCAGCTCGGTGATCATCCGCTGGGCATCGGGCGGGAGGGGACGGCCGGCGCGTTCCTCGGCCTGTGCGATGGCGCGCGCCGGCACGGAGCCGGGTTCGGCTACCTCTCCCTCGGGCATCGACCGGGTGTCCTCGGTCACGGCACGAGAGCGGCGACGCGCCCGTAGAGCGTTGTTCGCTGCTCGAGCGGGCGTCCGATCGGGTCCGTGATCGCCCGGAAGCCGGCCTCGCCCATACGCTGGCCGTGGCTCGCGCCGGCAGCCCTCGAGATGTTCTCGTCCATGAGCGTCCCGCCGAGGTCGTTGCAGCCGGACCGCAGCAACTGGCGTGCTCCGTCTGCTCCCATCTTCACCCAGCTCACCTGGATGTTCTCGATCGCTCCGTGGTAGGCGATGCGACCGACGGCGTGCATGAGGAGGGCCTCGCGGAACGTCGGGCCTCGCCGTGCCTTGCGCTGGAGGTAGAGGGGCGCCGCCATGTGCACGAAGGGGAGGGGGACGAACTCGGTGAACCCGCCCGTCTCGAACTGGAGCGCCCGGGTCGCCACGATGTGGCGCGCCCAGGACCGAGGAGCCTCGACGGCACCGAACATGATCGTGACGTTGGAGCGCAGGCCGACGGAGTGGGCGATGCGATGGACCTCCAACCATCGCTCCGTGCGGATCTTGTCCGGACAGAGCACATCGCGCACAGGGTCGTCGAGGATCTCGGCTGCCGTGCCGGGAAGGGTCTTCAACCCAGCTGCCTTGAGGCGTGTCAGGTATGTGGCGAGGTCCTGCCCGAGCCGGCGGGCGCCCTCGTGGACCTCGAGGGCGGTGAACGCGTGGATGTGGATCGTCTCGGAGGCACGACGCACGGCCTCGAGCACCCCGAGGTAGTACTCGCCGTCGAAGCTCGGGTGGATGCCCCCCTGCAGGCACACCTCGGTGGCGCCGCCGGCCTCCGCCTCGGCGACCCGGCGGGTGATCTCGTCGAGGTCGAGCAGGTAGGGCGCCCCTCGGAGGTTCAACGAGAGAGGTCCTTTCGAAAACGCGCAGAAACGGCACTTGAACGTGCACACGTTCGTGTAGTTGATGTTGCGGTTCGCGACGTAGGTGACGACGTCGCCGACAGCCAGGCTGCGAAGCTCGTCGGCCACGTCGGCAACCTCGCGCACTTCCGAGCCGCGAGCCGAGAAGAGCGTGACGATCTCCTCCTCGCCGAGCAGGTCGCCGTCGAGGGCGGCGCGGAGGACCGCTGCCACCGGGGCGATGCGCGACGGTGGGCGGCGCGCTGGGAGAGGGTCGTCGACGATCGCGGGAGGATCGACCTCACCGCCGGAGACCCAGCCGTGGTCACGGGCGAGACCCTCCGCGTCCGAGTGATCGAGGACGGGGAACGCCATCGCGGCATCGAGGAAGCGCTCGGGACGCAGTGCCCACTCCGGGTGGACCGCCATCCGCGGCGCCAGCACGAACCCCCGTGCCTCGGTCACGTCTCGCAACCGTTCGAGCGCCGGCCACGCCCGCTCGGGGTTGACGTGATCGGCCGTGACCGGGGAGACCCCGCCCCAGTCGTCGATGCCCGCGTCGAGCAGCACACCGAAATCGTCGGTCAGGTTCGGTGGCGCTTGCACGTGCACCTCCGGGGGGAGGAGCAGGCGGGCGACCGCGACCGACCACCAGTGCTCCTCGGGAGGACACGGCGGCGCCCGGTGCATGGCCGTGCCCGGCTTGGGGAGGAAGTTCTGGACGATGACCTCCTGCACGTGCCCGTACCGGGCGTGGGAATCGGCGATGGCCCGCAGTCCCGTGAGGCGATCGGCGCGGGTGTCCCCGATGCCGACGAGGATCCCGGTCGTGAAGGGGATCTGGAGGCGGCCAGCCGCTTCGAGCGTGGCAAGCCGCCGTGCCGGCGTCTTGTCGGGAGACGAGCGGTGGCACTCGAGGGTCGGGTCGACAGACTCCACCATCATCCCCTGGCTGGCGGAGACGGGCCGGAGCAACGCCAGCTCGTCCTCGGACAGCGCGCCGGCGTTCGAGTGCGGGAGCAGGCCCGTCTCCTCGAGCACGGCACGGCAGGCCGCAGCGAGATACCCAACCGTCGAGTCGTAGCCGCGGGCTCGCAACCACGCCTCGGCATCCGGGTATCGGAGCTCAGGCCGTTCCCCGAGCGTGAAGAGCGCCTCGTGGCAGCCGGCCCGCCGGCCGCGTTCGGCGATCGCCACCACCTCCGCGATCTCGAGGTACGGGCTGGTGAGGCGGGCCGGCGGCTTCGCGAACGTGCAGTACGCGCAGCGGTCGCGACAGAGCATGGTGAGAGGGATGAACACCTTCGGGGAGTACGTGACCCTCGGGCCGTGACGCTCGTCGCGAACGTGGGCGGCCGCCGCCATCAGCTCGTCGAGCGGTGTGGCGAGCAGGTCGAGGTCGTGCGCGTCGTGTTTTCGGAGCGCGGTCACGCCGATACCCTATGGCGCGGGGCGGCCGACGCGACATCCGTCCGGCCGGTCTCGGGCGGGCCACGACGGCATTGGATAGCGTGGGAGCGGCATGAGAGCAGTCGACCTGGACGTCTCGCCGGGTCGGCCGTACCCGCTCGGAGCCACCTACGACGGGATCGGTACGAATTTCTCGTTGTTCAGCCAGCAGGCGGAATCCGTGGAGGTCTGCCTGTTCGACGAGCAGGGTCACGAGACGCGAGCACGCCTGCCGGAGGAGACGGCTCACATCCACCACGGCTTCATCGCGGGGATCGGCCCTGGCCAGCGCTACGGCTTCCGGGTGCACGGACCGTGGCGGCCGGCGGCCGGATACCGCTGCAACCCCGACAAGCTGCTGCTCGACCCGTACAGCAAGGCTGTCGCGGGCGAGGTCCGCTGGAACCGCTCGCTCTTCTCGCACCAGCAGGCGGACGAGAGCCGGATGTCGCGCTCTGACTCGGCGCCGTTCATGCCGAAGAACGTCGTCATCAGCCCGTACTTCGACTGGGGCAGCGACAGGGCGCCCGAAAGGCCCTGGAACGAGACGGTCGTGTACGAGATGCACGTGAAGGGGTTCACGGCGCTGCATCCGGAGGTTCCGCCGCAGTTGCGGGGCACGTACGCCGGCCTCGCGAGCGAACCCGTGATCGAGCACCTGCTCTCGCTCGGCATCACCGCCGTCGAGCTCCAGCCGATCCACGAGTTCATACACGACCACGCCCTCTACGAACGCGGCCTGCGCCAGTACTGGGGTTACAACTCCATCTGCTATCTCGCTCCTCACCACGAGTACTCCGCCTCGGGCGCCCTCGGCCAGCAGGTGCAGGAGTTCAAGGCGCTCGTGAAGTCGCTCCACGCTGCCGGCATCGAGGTGTGGCTGGACGTCGTCTACAACCACACCGCCGAGGGGAACCACCTCGGCCCGACGCTGTCGTACAAGGGGATCGACAACGAGGCGTACTACCGCCTCGATCCGCAGGACATGCGCTACTACATCGACTACACGGGCACCGGCAACACGCTCAACGTCCGGAGCCCGCACGTGCTGCAGCTGATGATGGACAGCCTCCGGTACTGGGTGCTGGAGATGCATGTGGACGGGTTTCGTTTCGATCTGGCGGCGACGCTCGCACGCACGCTGCACGACGTCGACAGGCTGTCGGCCTTCTTCGACATCATCCAGCAGGACCCCGTCATCTCACAGGTGAAGCTCATCGCAGAGCCGTGGGACATCGGCGAGGGCGGCTATCAGGTCGGCAACTTCCCCCCGCTGTGGTCGGAGTGGAACGGCCGCTATCGGGACACCGTGCGCGACTACTGGCGGGGGAGGGACCAGACCCTTCCCGAGCTCGCCTTCAGGCTGACGGGGAGCTCGGACCTGTACGAGCACAGCGGCCGCAAGCCGTGGGCGAGCATCAATTTCGTCACCTGCCACGACGGGTTCACCTTGCGCGACCTCGTGTCGTACAACGAGAAGCACAACGAGGCAAACGGCGAGGACAACCAGGACGGCGAGGCGGACAACCGCTCGTGGAACTGCGGCGTCGAGGGGGAGACCGACGACCCGGACGTGGTCGCGCTGCGACAGCGGCAGGTGCGGAACCTGCTGGCGACGCTCTTTTTGTCACAGGGCGTGCCGATGCTGCTCGCCGGCGACGAGATCGGCCGGACCCAGCGCGGCAACAACAACCCCTACTGCCAGGACAACGAGATCTCGTGGCTCGACTGGCGCCATGCCGACCTCGAGCTGCTCGCATTCGTACGGTCGCTCTCCCGCTTCCGGGAGGTGCACTCGGCCTTCCGGCGACGCAGGTGGTTCCAGGAACGCCCGGTGCTCGGTGAGCACGTGACCGACATCGCGTGGTTCACCCAGGACGGAAACGAGATGTCCCGGGAGGACTGGCAGGTGGGGTTCGCCAAGACCGTGGGCGTCTACCTCGCCGGTGACGGGTTGCCGACGCAGAGGAAGTCGGGGACTCGCTCCGACCCGATGGCAGATGCCAGCTACTTCCTCGTGTTCAACGCGTTCTGGGACCCCATCGAGTTCGTGCTGCCGGATCTGCGTTTCGGGGACTCGTGGCTGCGCGTGCTCGACACGGCCCGCCAGCACGACCCGTTCTTCGAGGCCTCGAGCGCCGAGACGCCGACAGCCTCTTCGAGCCCCGTCCACGTCTCGGGCAGGTCGGTGGTCGTCCTGCAGCGGATCGACCAGCCCGACGAGGATTCCGGCGTGGCGCCGTACCCGCTCGTCGGCTTGCAGGAGTCTGTTCCGGGCGAGGCGACCTAGGACGATGC
>JAKCCH010000092.1:10832-11121 GCA_021838945.1 Actinomycetes bacterium | reverse complement strand
GGACGCCGGTGCACCGACGGCCGTCGCCAGTGCGAGGCTGCCGCCGAGTGCCACCGCACCGGACATGTACTTCCACCTGGATCGAGCGCCCATGGCCCCCTCCTCATTGTGAGTGATCGCTCCGACCGTATCGATCGACGGCCGCGATGGGAAGAGGAGGCAAGGAAATTATTCGGTAGCGGGTCACGCGCCGTCCCCGCCCTCTCGGTGGCGGAGCGGCAGCCGTGACGCCGGGAGGGCCTCCTACTCCTGGCGACCTGCGGTCGGCGGGCGACGAGAGCTCGATCCC
>JAKCCH010000092.1:0-10822 GCA_021838945.1 Actinomycetes bacterium | reverse complement strand
CGCACAGGGGAGGTCCCGTGACCACGCTGCCGGATCGGCCCAACTCCGCGCTCGTGGTGATCGACGTCCAGAACGGTGTCGTGGCGGGCGTCCACAACCGCGACGGCGTCATCGCCAACATCAGCGCGCTCGTCGAGAAGGCCCGCGCCGAGGATGTGGCGGTCGTCTGGGTGCAGCACTCCGACGAGCAGCTCCCCCGCGACAGCGAGGCATGGCAGTACGTCCCCGAGCTCGCCCGGCGGGAGTCCGAGCCGCTCGTCCACAAGAGCTACGGCGACTCGTTCGAGGGAACCGACCTCGAGGCCGTCCTGGAGGCGCTCGCGGTCGGGCGGCTCGTCGTCACCGGCGCCCAGACCGACGCCTGCATCCGCTCGACGCTGCACGGGGCGTTCACCCGCGGCTATGACGTCACCCTCGTGGGCGACGCCCACACGACCGAGGATCTGACCGAGTACGGTGCGCCGCCCCCGGCTCAGGTCATCGCCCACACCAACCTCTACTGGCAGTGGCAGAGCGCCCCCGGGCGCCGCGGCACCACGCTGAGCGCGGCGGAGATCGACTTCGCCGGCGAGGGCGGCTGAGCCGAGGCGAGCGCCCGCCCGCGTTCATGGACCTGTCCTGTCCGGCCCGTGGTAGCCGCTCGGCGCTCGCCACGATCTCGTCCTGGTCCCGATCCGCCAGATGATCGAAGCCGTCTGCGCACCCTTCGAGCTGAAGCGGGGCGGGAGCACCTGGTCGTGGGACAGCCTCCTCCCGATGCTGGTCTCGGGAGCGGTTGGGTCGGTCGTGGCCGCCCGCCGCTCGAGCTGGGTGCCGCCAACGAGGGCGGGCGACCGGCCCCGCACCTCCGCCCGCCTGGCGAGGCTGTGACGCTCCGGCAACCGGGGCCGCCCGCCGGCGCGTCGGGTCGTGACAGGAGCCGCTCCCCCGCCTAACGTCTCGCTCACACGGGATGGTCACAAAGGGAGGCTTCGATGGGTCGGTTGCTCTCGTACGCATCGGGGACCTCCGACGTCTCGTTGCTCGGCGAGACCATCGGCGCCAACTTCGAGGCGACGACCGCCCGCTTCCCCGACCGCCCCGCCCTCGTCGACCGGCCCTCCGGCCGCAGGTGGACCTACGCCGAGCTGGGTCGGGACGTCCGCCGGCTCGCACGGGCGCTGCTCGCGAGTGGCATCGAGGCGAGAGACCGGATCGGGATCTGGTCTCCGAACTGCGCCGAGTGGGTGCTCCTCCAGTACGCGACGGCGATGGTCGGCGCAATCCTCGTCAACGTCAACCCGTCCTATCGCACCCACGAGCTCGAGTACGTGCTCAACCAGTCGGGCATCCGCATGCTCGTCGCCGCCTCGGCCACCGGGCGGGCGGACTACCCGGCCATGGTGGCCGAGGTCGCCCCGCGCTGCGGTGCGCTCGGCGAGGTCGTGATCATCGGCACCCCCGGCTACGACGAGCTGGTCGCCAGGTCCGAGGCGGTGGACGAGGAGGCCCTCGACGCCCGAGCCGCCTCCCTCGACCCCGACGACCCGATCAACATCCAGTACACCTCCGGGACGACGGGCTTCCCGAAGGGCGCCACGCTCTCGCACCACAACATCTTGAACAACGGCTACTTCGTCACCGAGCTGCTCGGCTACGACGAGAACGACCGGGTCTGCCTCCCTGTGCCCTTCTACCACTGCTTCGGGATGGTGATGGGCAACCTCGGCGCGACGGCGCACGGCTCGTGCATCGTGATCCCGGCCCCGAGCTTCGACCCGGTCGCCACCCTCGAGACGGTGGTCGAGGAGCGCTGCACCTCGCTGTACGGGGTGCCCACCATGTTCATCGCCGAGCTGAACGACCCCGGCTTCTCCTCCTACGACCTCTCCAGCCTGCGGACGGGCATCATGGCCGGCTCGCCCTGCCCCGTCGAGGTGATGAAGCGGGTCATCTCGGAGATGAACATGAGCGAGGTCGCCATCTGCTACGGCATGACCGAGACCTCCCCGGTCTCCACCCAGACCCGGCGCGACGACGACCTCGACCGCCGGACGGCGACGGTCGGACGCGTGATGCCCCACCTCGAGGTGAAGGTGTGCGATCCCGCCACAGGGGCCATGGTGGCGCGGGGCGAGCCCGGTGAGCTGTGCACGAGGGGCTACTCGGTCATGCTCGGGTACTTCGAGAACCCCGAGGCGACCGCCGAGGCGATCGACGCCGTCGGCTGGATGCACACTGGCGACCTGGCGGTGATGCGGGACGACGGCTACGTCAACATCGTCGGGCGGATCAAGGACCTCGTGATCCGGGGGGGCGAGAACATCTACCCCCGTGAGATCGAGGAGTTCCTCTACCGTCACCCCGACATCGTCGACGCCCAGGTGATCGGGGTCCCCGACGCACGCTACGGCGAGGAGCTGTGCGCCTGGGTGCAGCTTCGCGAGGGTGCCGGCGCCCTCAGCGCGGAGGACCTCCGCCTCTTCTGCGAGGGGCAGCTCGCCCACTACAAGATCCCCCGCTACGTCCAGGTCGTCGAGGAGTTCCCGATGACCGTGACCGGCAAGGTGCGAAAGGTCGAGATGCGCGAGCGTTCGATCGCGCTGCTCGGGTTGGAGGAGGTCGCTCGCGAGCGCCATGCCTGAGGCCGCGGCCAGTGGGGAAAGTGGCGCGGCGCTCCGAGCGGCCCCCTCGGCCTTCGGCGACTCGGTGCGGCGGGTGCTCGCCTCCCTCGGCCCGGGCGAGGTCGTGACCTACGGCGAGGTGGCGAGGGAGGCCGGCTTCCCGGGCGCCGCTCGGGCGGTCGGGGCGCTGCTGGCGGCCTCCGACGACTCGCTGCCCTGGTGGCGGGTGGTGACCTCGTCCGGCCGGCTCGTCCCTGGCCTCGAGGCCGAGCACACCCGGCGACTCCAGAGAGAAGGCGTCGGCCTCTCGGAGGGGCGCGTCCGGCCCCGGCACCCCCGAGCGGCCGGCCGGCAACCCGGGCTTGCCGCCCTCCCGGGCGGCGAGCGGCGCGGGTCTCTGTCGTGAGCCTGCCGGGCGGCGACCGGGGAGGGACCATGACGGCGAGGCTCGAGGTGCTCTTGACGGGCTACGTGGAAGAACGCGACGACGGGGAGCACGTCCGCCCGACGGTCTCGCTCGTCCGCTCCGGCGAGCTCACGATGGTCGTCGATCCGGGCCTCGTCGCCTCTCCCGAGGAGATCGCCGGGGCTCTCGGGGCCGCCGGGGTCGCGATGGAGGACGTGACCCATGTCTTCCTCACCCACCACCACGTCGACCACACCCGCAACGCCGGGCAGTTCCCCGCCGCCGTCGTCGTCGACGGCGGCTCGATCTACCGGGGGGACGTCTGGTCCGAGCACGCCGGCGAGGGGTTCGTGCTCGCCGAGGGCGTCTCGGTGATCTCGACGCCTGGCCACTCGCCCGAGTGCGCCTCGCTCGTCGTCGAGACCGACGAGGGGACGGCCGTGCTCACCCATGCCTGGTGGTTCCCGGACCGGACCCCGACGATCGACCCGCTCGCGAGCGACCAGGGTGCTCTCGAGGAGAGCCGGCGGCGCATCCTCGCCGTCGCCGACATCGTGGTCCCAGGCCACGGTGCGCCCTTCCATGTGACGGGCTGACCCCGAGGCATCGCAGGCCTGGCGCCGACACCGCGGCGGCAGGCGCCGGCGACGCTCGGTGAGGAACCGCCACGGATCGGGAGCTGACCGGCGAGTCCGGTGGATCGGACCCCGGGAAGGGGTACAGCACCGTCGTGACCGATCCACAGCGCGCGCAGGAGGCCATGGCGGACGCTCTCGGCCGGCTCTCTGAGGAGACCGGCGTCCTCGTCCGCAGGGAGCTCGAGCAGGCCAGAGCAGAGGTCTGGTCCAAGCTGAAGGCTGCCGCCCCCGGACTCGGGCTGCTCGCCGTCGGGGGCGCCCTCGGGGTGGCGGCGGGCGCGTCCGGCTACCGCGTCGCCCTCCGGGTGCTGGAGAAGCCCCTGCCGCCGCTCAGCGCCGCCGTGGTGGCGATGGTGGGCTTCGCCGGCGGCTCGGTCGTGGCGATCACGACCGGGCTGCAGCGCCTGAAGGAGTCGCCACTCCCCGTGCCGAGCGAGACGGTGGGAGAGGGAGCCGAGGCGATGCGGGAGGCCGCCGAGCACGTGGCCTGACGGTCTCCCTGGTTTGTGTTGGGCAGGCGCCGTCGAAGGGCGCTCACTCGAGGCGTTGCCGGGTGGGGTCGACGTCCGTCAAGACCCCGCGGGCGGGCTTCATCCGTCTCGCGTCCCGGTCGACGCGTCGAACGCCCCATGTCAACTGAACGAAGGGGCTGCAACTCGTTGATCAGGCCATGCGCCATCAGCCGGCCCCCGAGGTGGGGCCGGCTGATGGCGCTCAGTCCCGGATCAGGAATCCGCCGTCGCAGATCAGGTTCTGCCCAGTGATGAAGTCGGACTCGATGAGCGACACCACCGCGTGGGCGACGTCGTCGGGATCGGCTACCCGGCCGCGAGGGATTCGTTCCGAGGTGCGTTCCAGCGCTGTCTCATAGCGGTCGTCGCCCAGGCTCTCCTGCATCCACTGGCCTTTGACGAACCCGGCGGTGACGCAGTTGACACGGATGGCCGGCGACAGAGCACGCGCGAGAAACATGGTCATGTTGATGACCCCGGCCTTCGCCGCGCCGTAGGCTATAGACGACGACCCCACGGCGCGGATGCCGGCTATGGACGAGATATTGACCACTGCCCCATCGCCGGTCTCCTCCATGAATGACCGGGCGGCGCGGATGCAGTAGAACGTCCCTTTCAGGTTGACACCCAGGTTGCGCGCCCACACTTCCTCGGTGAGCCCCTCAAGGTCCTCGAAGCGGACCCGCACGGTGGTCGCCGCGTTGTTGACGAGGATGTCGAGCCGGCCGAAGGTATCGTGGGCGGCCGCCATCATGTCCCGGACGGCGCCGTCGTCAGAGACGTCGGCCTGCACCACCAGAGCCTCGGACCCAGCCTGCTCTGCTTCCTTGGCCACCACCTGGGCCTTTGAACGCGAACTGTCTCTGGCGTGGTTGACAACCACGCCTCGGGCCCCGAGCTGGGCCAGCCGCACAACCGTCGACCGACCGATGCCGGCCGACGACCCCGATCCGGTGACCACCGCGACCTTTCCCTTCACATCCACCAGGCCCAGCTCCTTTATCTGCGTCGCCACGTCCGTAACGTGCTGTCGATTCCATAGTGTTCCTGCCGCCTGCCGGCACATCCCCGTCGCGTCGAGCGATCGCCACCCGGAGGGAGATGGGTTAGCTTGTGACGATCTCGGCGCTCTTCACGCCGAACGTGCCGAGGAGTTCATCCGGTTGTCAGTGGCGAGAGCCCCGGCCACGGTGATCGCCGCAATGCGGGGCGTGTTGGCGACCACCGCCCCGGCGTCGCTCAGCGCCGCAACTTTGCCCTCCGCGGTCCCTCTACCTCCCGTCACGATGGCTCCGGCATGGCCCATGCGCCGTCCTGGTGGGGCACTGCGGCCGGCAATGAAGGCCACCACGGGCACATCGAGTTTGGACACCGCCTCGGCGGCGTCCTCCTCCATTACTCCGCCGACCTCGCCCACGATAACAATGGCCCGGGTGCCCGGAAGGTCAGCCAACTCTTCGATCGCCTCGCGGGTGGTGGTCCCGACGATGGGGTCACCGCCAACCCCGACGAAGGCAGACTGACCCAGGCCGGCTGACACCAGTTCGAGGCAGATCAAGGTGCCGAGGCTTCCACTGCGGGACACAACGCCCACGGGGCCGGTGCGGAAGACTTCGTTCGAGAAGCCGGGCATGATACCCAACGAGTGGGTGCCGGGCACGACC
This sequence comes from Actinomycetes bacterium, assembly GCA_021838945.1. Taxonomy (GTDB): domain Bacteria; phylum Actinomycetota; class Acidimicrobiia; order Acidimicrobiales; family Bog-793; genus JAKCCH01. The sequence goes on along the minus strand of JAKCCH010000092.1, from coordinate 4,999 downwards.
ATGCCGGCCGTGTTGGGACCTACGACCCGAGACCCGGTCCGCCGGGCGACCTCCATGATGCTCAGCACGTCATGGCGCGGTACGAACTCGGCCAGAAGCACCAATCGACGCACTCCGGCCTCCATCGCCTCGACAGCCGCGTCGCGTGTCGCGCTCGACGGCGTGAATAGTACCGACGTGCCCACCTGGTGGCGCGCTACGGCGTCGCCCACCGTGTCGTAGACGGGTAGACCCTCGACCTGGCGCCCGCCGCGCCCGGGGCTGGCTCCGGCCACCACCGGGGTCCCGGCGCGCAACATCATGCCGGTCCAAAACGAGGCTTGGCGGCCGGTGATGCCCTGGATGAGCACGTCGTCGTCGCTGGCAGGAACAATGGAAGTGGTCACAGCTGGGCCTCCTTCGCAGCGGCTACCGCCGCCTGCACCGCGTCGTCCATCACCGGGTAAGGCTCGACACCGAGCCGCTGGCGAACACAGGCGATGCCCTCGTCGGCCCCAGTTCCATGGATCGAGAAGAACACCGGCACGTGCCCCGGGTGTCTCACAAGGGCGTCAACGACTCCCTCGGCCATCACGTCGGCGCGTGCGAAGGCGCCGCAAAAGTTGACGAGCACGCTGCGGACGTTCGGATTCGACAGCACCACCTCCATCGCGGAGTCGGCCCGCGTGTAGTTGTCGCCGCCGACCTCCATAAAGTTCGCCGGGCGCCCGCCGTAGTAGACGACGACGTCCAGCGACGCCATGGTCAGCCCGGCGCCATTGGCCACGATCCCGACGTCGCCGTCGAGCTCGATGAGCATCAGCCCGCGCTGGCGGGCAGCCTCCTCGAGCGGCGTGCCCGCTGGCTGCGCCTGACCGTCGCCCAGCAGTTGCTGCAACTCCGGGTGCCGAGCGAAGGCGCTCTCGTCCAAGGCTACCTTGGCGTCGAGCGCCCAGGCCGTGCCGGCCGCATCCACCACCAGCGGGTTGACCTCCACCAGTTCGGCCTCGGTCGAGCGATAGCAGGCCCATAGCCCGGCCAACATGTCGGCCACGGCTGTCACTCGCTCGGCGGGGATGCCCGCTCGCTCGGCCAGCGCGTGTAGGTCGGCCGGGTCGACATCGCTGCCGATGTCCGCCACCAGGCGCTGCACGCTGCCGGGGTGAGTCCGTTCCCGCTCCTCGATGTCAACACCACCGACCCCGCAGCACAACAGCACCGGGGAGCGTTGCAAGGGATCGTCGAGCACCGCGCCGTAGTACTCAGCGTCATGGTCGATGCACGGCTCGACCAGGACCCGCTCCACGGGAAAACCGAACAGAGCCGAACCGAGCAGCCGGTCAGCGCCGGCGCGGGCGTCCTCAGGGGTCACAGCGTGAACCACGCCGCCCGCCTTGCCCCGGCCGCCGGCAGGCACCTGCGCCTTCACCATGGCCGGCAACCCCACCGAAACAGCCGCCTCGGCCGCCTCCTCCGGCGTCGACACCACGACGCTTGCCGGCACACAAACCCCGGCTGACGCCAGGATCTGCTTGCCCACACCCTCTTCCAGCATCATCGCGGTATCTCCCCTGTTTCAGCGACGGTCACATCGCGGCCCGTGGTACCTGCCCCTGGGGTACCGCGTTGACGCTTGACAAGGACGGCCACAGCCAGGGCGTGGTCCTCCTCAGGCGCCCGGCCGCTGACGCCAAGCCCACCCACGACGCGGCCCCGGCCATCTGTAAGCGGCACTCCGCCGGGCAAAGCGGTGAACGAACGGTCACCGTACTCGGCCAGCGTCCGACCCGACTCCTGCAGCGTCTTAGCCACGGCCGCGGTCTCCCGGCCGAAACGGGCCGCCGTGTACGCCTTCATCACGGCAATGCGGACGGCGCGTAGCGGCGCGCTCTCGGAGCGCAGAAAGGCCACCAACTCGCCGGTGCCGTCCACCACTCCGGCGGCTACCCCGCCGCCGTCGTCCGCGTCGGCCAGAGTGACGGCGGTGCTGACGAGACGGAGGGCATCGGACAAGCGGACTCGGGCCACTCCGGGGCCCGCTGCCACGACACCGACGGTGGCGTCAGGCTGACGTACGGCGACGGGCGAGGTACCCGGCGTCATCCGGCGGTCGCCTGCTGCTCCACGAGCTGCTTCTCGTTGATCTCCTCGAGTGACACGCCGCGGGTTTCGCGACCCATGGCGACGACGACGATGACCGCGATGACGGCCACGCCGCCCACCACGCTAAACACCCCGACCACTCCCGTGCTAACTAGCAGGAATGGCACTATGGCAGGCCCGATAATGCCCGATATTAGTCGACCGAATCCCTCGGTGGCATTAGTGCCCGTAGCGCGCACGGACGTCGGGTACTGCTCGGCCGTGTACACCTTGACGGCGGGATCGACGCTGATGCCGAAGAACGACATGAAGCTACCGACGATGATGACAGGCACCGCGCCCCGAACGAAGCCGAAGGCAAAGGCGGCGGCCGCAGCGAGCAGCGTAAACGAAATGATCACAGGCTTGCGTCCCCAGCGTTCCACCACCCACGATTCCAGGTACTTCCCCGGGATGGATACACCGACGATAATCGACGTGAAGACGAACGCCGAGGTGAGGGAGTAGCCCATCTTGGTGACGACTGTCGGCATGTAGATCTGGATGGAGTAGAAGATGAAGAAGACGCCGCCGAAGGTCACCCACAGCATCAGGCTGCGCTTCAGGTACCGGGTAGTGAATAGCGTCCGTAGCGGCACCCGCCCCTTGCTGCCGGCGCCGACCAGGCTCAGCTCGACCGGTTCCCCCAGCTCCACTGGATCTGCCAGCGGCTGCTTGGCGGAGCGACGTACCTTGGCCTCGATGCTCGACAGAATGCCGTCGGCTTCGGCGTGACGGCCCTTGCTCTCGAGCCAGCGGGGGGACTCCGGCAGCCATTTGGCGATGATGAGCGTGTAGATCAGCGGGATCCCGCCGATGAAGAACATCGTGCGCCACCCTGCGCTGGTGGTGCTCGGGATGACCCAGATCGCGATCAGCGGCGCCAAGAAGTAGCCGACGGACAGGAATGAGTCGGCCATGCCCGTAAAGCGACCCCGCAGTCCGCGCGGGCAGAGCTCCGAGCCGAGGACATAGGGCATGGGGAACACGGCCCCCATACCAAGGCCGGCCAAGAGCCGTAGCACCACTACCTCCGACGGACTGGTGGCGAACCCAGTGAGGAGAGTGAGTAGCGAGTAGATGACGATGCCGCCCAAGAACACCCGTTTGCGACCGAATCTGTCGGCCACGTAGCCGGCCGGGATGATGCCGATGACAATGCCGATCGTCGAGGCGATCGACACCAGGCTCTTCTCGCCGGAGCCCATGTGGTAGATGTTCGTCAACGACGGCAGCACGTTGCCGATGAGGCCGATGTCGTAGGACTCGACGAGCCATCCCAGGAAGAGGATGACCATGGTCGTCATCAGCCACTTGGAGGTCGGCAATCGGTCCAGGCGTGCCGCGCTCGACACCCTTGGCGGCGCTCCCGAGTTCGTCTGCTGCGGGACGTTTGCAGTCCCTGACGTTGCGGTCGCTATCGGCGGACCAAGTGACCCATCATTCATGTCTCACCCTTCTTCCCCCCGGCCCGGGGCCCACCGGGCTCTCTGGCCGAAAGCTCGTAGTGCCTGTGGTGAGCGACAGCTCCTGCCCGACCGCACGCACCTGCGGACAGCACATTGAGTAGGTCGGAGATTCCGTATACCGGAATATCGTTCCATTTTCAGAAGCTAGGCTGCTGTGGTTGCTTCTGTCAAGGGTCGACGAGGGAAATGTCGGTGCCGGCCGGGAGGCCGGAAGCGGACGGTCCGGGTTCGGCAGGGAGGACAGGGCGGACGCGCTGGCGGGGGGGTCGGTCATTGGCAGTGCGTCGGCACAATGAACCGGGCTGGCGGCGCGGTTGTCGAGGTCTGGGGCTCGGGCGGACCGAGCGCGGTGCGTCAGATCTGGTAACCCCGGGGCAGGGCGGCGGCGATGGCTTGGGCAACGCCGATGACCAACGGGGCCAGCTCGTCTATCCGGTCAACGGGGATACGGAATTCCGGGCCTTGCACGGCGAGCGCGGCGATCACGCCGCCGTCGGACGCGAGCACCGGGGCCGCGACACCGCACACGCCGGGGATGCGCTCGCCCCTGTTGACGCTGTACTGCTGGCCGAGGATCGCCCGTAGCTCTTTCAGCAGGCGGCCTGGTGAGGTGATGGTGGCCGGGGTGAAGGACTGAAGCTCGCCGAGCGACTGGACGTCGGACTCAAGGTCGTCGCCGAAGGCCAGTAGGACCTTGCCGGTGCTGGTGCAGTGCAGCGGGATCTTCGTTCCCACAGGCTGGGTGAAGCGGAGCGGTTGTGAAGACTCGATGCGCAGGACGACCAGCCCTTCGCCGCCGTCGCGGACGACCAGGTTCACCGACTCACCGGTCTCGCTCGCGAGGTGCTCCAGCAGCGGCAGGGCAGCGTCGAAGCCGAGCGAATTGGCGACAGCCCGGCCGAGCAGGTACGCCTCGCGGCCCAAGTGGTAGCGGTCGGTGGCAGCGTTCTGGACCACATAGCCGGCTGATAGCAGCGTCCTGAGAATGCGGTGGACGGTGGTAGTCGGCAGCTCAGTGCTCCGAGCAATCTCCGCGACACCGAGCTCCCCGCCCGCCATGCGCAGAACCCGAAGGACCGACAGCGCCCGCAACACGGCCTTCGATGTGCCGGACTCGTGAGTAGCGTCCTCTGCCTTGGTAGCCATCGGAGCCGGTCGCTCGGCAACGGAAAGGCCCTGCTGGCGAGAAGCACGCCGCGTCGCCGTCGACCGGTCCATCGTCGGCGAAGCTTACCGACAAGGTGCCGGCACGGTGAAGCGGCGCGGTGCGCCCGCATGGCCTGTCACCGGCGTAGGCGACGGCGGGCCGGTCTGGTGCGGCCACCTTGGCCCCGATCATGGTGGGAAGCGAATAGCCGCAGTTGCCGAAGCTCATGGGGGCGAACAGGCTCCGGGGTCGCTCGAAGCGC
>JAKCCH010000005.1:30079-61217 GCA_021838945.1 Actinomycetes bacterium | reverse complement strand
CACCACATGACGCTCCGGCCGGGCGGCGAGGGCAGCACCGACGAGCTTCGCGAGGGCGACGGACGTGGTGTCGGCCACGAGCACTTGACCTGGTGCGGCCCCGATGAGCCGCCCGATCCGGTCACCCACGAGCAGCGGCGCGTCCATCCATCCGCAATGCGCCCATCCGCCTGCGAGCTCACTCCCCCACTCCTCCACGACAACCCGGCGGACCCGATCGGCGACGCCCGTGCCGAGGGCGCCGAGCGAGTTCCCATCGAGGTAGACCTTGCCGTCTGCCAGAGAGAAACGCCGTCTCACCTCCCCGAGCCCATCCCCCGCGTCCATCGCCCTCGCGCGCTCGAGATCCCAGCCGGCTGCCACTGAAGCGATCGTAGACCGACGGCTGCTACCGGCTCCGATCCTCGATCTCCCAGGCGTGGTCGAGCACGTGCCAGATCCCCCGCCGGGCCGCGTACCGAAGGTTCCACCCCTTCTCGACTCTCGGGCTCCCATCAGTCGCCGACCGGACGACGTCGACCACCATCCCTCGGCGCCGAGCGATCTCGGCAGTGCTTGCCTCCTCGAGCTTCCAGCGTGCGAGACCCAGCTTCCTTCCGTACTCGACATCGGCACCGTTCACGTGGGCGGCGATGGCGTCGCGGTCCCGACCGCCTCCCCGCGGCCCCTTGCGCAGCTCGGCCGGCGCCACCGCGACCACGGCGTCGAAGTAGACGTACGCCGCCGCCAGCAAGGCAGCCGTACGCAGCCACTCCCCTGGTGCAGACTGTGCCGCGTCCCACGCATACCGGGCGTACGGCACGCCGAAGTCCGTGGCGGACGAGCCCTCGACACGCTCGGCCACCTCGACCGAGCTCGTGTCCGGATCGAGATCGACGCCAGCACGCTCCGCCACGATGGCGTAGCGGGGCGCGTAAGCGACGAGCGTCTCGAGCGCCGATTCCTCGTCGCGGCCGGACCGGCACCAGCCCGGCCACTCCAACGCCACCGCGAAGACGCGTCTCTTCCCGGTCTCGATCCCCACGATCATCCGATCCCTCCTGTCTCCCGTATCGCCAGCGCGGCGAGTGGCCGGTTCGTCGTCACCACGTCCACGTCGTCACGTTCGAGCCAACGCGCGAGCGCTCGATCCGAGTCGACGGTCCACACCAGCAGCTGCATGCCGTGCCTGGTGCACCACTCCCGCAGCAGTCGACCGGCGAGCAGGAAGTGCGCCGCGACGCCGGTCGCACCCGTGCGTTCGATCTGGCGGAACGGCAGCAGCTCCCCGAGGCGCACCAGCGCCAGCTCGCTGCGAGTCAGCCCGCGCGCGTCGCGCCCGATTGTGAGGAGCGCCGGCACGCCCGGATGGTCGTGCCGCACGGCTCTGATGGCACTGTGCTCGTTCGAGGTCACGACGACGCGCCGCGACCGCTCGAGCACGCGCTCCACGGCCTCGGTCTCGAGCCCGGCTTCCTTGACGTCGAGATGCACCTCGCTCACGCGGCCGGGATCGTGCTCGTCGAGCACGTCGAGGAACTCCTCGAACCCGAAGACCCGGCCGACCGCAGCGCGCCGGACTGCCGGGTCCGTCCACTCGAGAGCCGAGACCGGCCCGAGACCGGGCACATCCGCATCGTGAACGCACACGAGTCCGCCGTCCGCGGTACGCCGCACATCGACCTCGATGAGCTCGGCCTCGTGGGCGGCGGCGGACGCGAAGGCGGCGAGAGTGGCGTAGGGCGCGAGCTCCGCACCGCCGCGGTGCCAGGAAACTCTCGGGCGGGACGAGCCCGCCGTGTTGGGGACGCTCATCGGGCGATCACGAGGTACAACGTAGGGATGGCCCGGCCGCTGTGGAAGGACCTCGTAAGAGCTCGCGAGCAGCGCTCGATCGCGTCTCTGCCGACCGTCTCGAAGGTGCCGCTACCTCCCCGCCCGCACTGGAAGCTCGCTGTCGCCTCCACGATCATCGCGATCGCGGCGCTGGTGCTGAGCCAGACGCAGACCCACGGCGTGGTGCTCCTCCAGCACAAGGGGGATGTGAGCGACCACATCTGGTCGGGTGCGTGCTCGGGAGCGTTCCTCGTGTTCGGGAGCATCGCGATTCGCCGCCTCGCCACCCAGGTCTCCCGTCTCGTGCACGTCGGAGCCGGACCGACCGCTGCCGACGCACTGCGCATCATCCTGACGATCGTCGGCCTCGTGGTCGTGGTCATCTCCACCGTCATCATGATCGGTGTCAACCCGGGGAGGCTGCTCGCAGCGGCCGGACTCACCGGTGTCATCCTCGGCCTCGCCGCCCAGCAGAGCCTCGGCAACGTCTTCGCCGGCATCGTCCTCATGATCGCGAGGCCCTTCTCGGTCGGTCAGCGGATCCGGATCAGGTCAGGTTCCTTCGGCGGCATCTTCGATGCCGAGGTCCTCGCCATGGGGCTCACGTACGTCGAGCTCATGACCGACGACGGCCCTCTTCGCGTGCCCAACCTCGGGATGCTCGCGTCGGCTGTCGGCCCTGCGCCCGTGGCGAAGGCCGAACCCGAGGCTCCACATCTCTATGTCAACCGCACGATCGCCAAGCGCCCGGCCCGCTCGACCGCCGCCCACCAGCAACACCGGCCCGAGCAGCACCGGACGAGCGCCCGGCGCCCGCGGGAGGTCATCCGCCGGATGAGGCAACGCCGGTCCGAGGACGGAGAGCAGCCGCGGCCGGATCCCCGACAGCCGAGAGGGCCCGAAGGGCCGAAGGGTCCACCGGAGCCGGAGGAGCCGCCGGCAAGTTGATCGGTGCTCCTGGCGGTACCGTGCGCCCATGGCCAACGCAACGGCGATCGCGACGACTCGGCTGCCCGTCACCTGGCTCGAGGTGTTCGCCGACCAACCGCTCGGCGGCAACCTGCACGTCGTCGTCCACGATGCCGACGTGCTCGACGACGCTACGCTCGCCGCCTTCGCCCGGCGGATGAGGCTGTCCGAGACGAGCTATGTCCAGTCGCCGAGCGAGCCGGGCGCCGACTACCGGCACAGGATCTTCACGATGGTGACCGAGATCCCGTTCGCAGGGCACCCCTCGCTCGGTACGGCAGCCGCCGTCGCCCGTGCTCGCGGCGAGCGATCCGCCCACCTCGTCCAGCAGACCGGTGCGGGTCTCCAGCCCCTCCGGGTGGACCTCGACGGCACTGGGGCGAGCGCGACCGTCGAGATCAGCCAGAACCCGCCCGCGCACCTCGGCGACACGGCTTCGGAGCCTCTCCTCGCCGCGCTCGGCCTCGCTCGAGGCGACGGGCGGACCGAGCTCCCCGCGAGTGTGATCTCGACGGGCCTTCCCACGCTCGTACTGCCGGTGAAGGACCTCGAGGCTCTTCAGCACGCGAGGCCCGACCTCGGGGCGCTCTCGGATGCTCTCGTCGCCGCTCCCGGTTCGCCGCTCACCTGCTACGTGGTCGTGCCTCCAGGGGCCGGCGGGGACGGCAGCAGGTGGCGCGCCCGTTGCTTCACCGATCAGGTGGGCGGCGGCGAGGACGCTGCGACCGGATCTGCAGCCGGTCCGCTCACGGCCTATGCCCATCTCCATCTCGGGGCCGATGCAGTCGAGATCGACCAGGGGGTCGAGCTCGGCTCGCCGAGCCGCCTCTCGGGGCACGTCGACGGGGCCCGCATCGTCGTCGCGGGCAACGTGCGGTTCGTCGGAGCGGGGACGATCGAGCTTCCCGCCCGAGCCTGATCGTGGACGACCTCGTGGACGACCTCGCGTCGGCGCTCGGCCCGCGGGGCCTCGTGACCGACCCCGAGCAGATCATGTCCTATACGACCGACTGGACGGGGCGGTGGTCCGGCGCTGCCGCCGCCGTCGTACGTCCTCACGACGTCGACGAGGTGCGTTCGGTGCTGGAGATCGCGGACCGGCACGGTACGGCCGTGGTGCCCCAGGGGGGCAACACCGGACTCGTGGGCGGCTCGGTCCCCCGGCGCGGGCAACGCCGCCAGATCGTCCTGTCCCTCGCCGGGCTCGGTGGCCTCGAGCTCGTCGACGCCGGCGCCCACGTCCTCGTCGCCGGGGCCGGCACGACGCTGGCCGAGGCTCAGGCGGCAGCATCGGGCATCGGCCGGCACGTCGGCATCGACCTTGCAGCCCGCGACTCCGCCACCCTCGGCGGCATGCTCGCGACCAACGCCGGAGGCATGCACGTCATTCGTTACGGCCCGATGCGGGCGCGGGTGGGCGGGGTCGAAGCCGTCCTTGCCGACGGGACGGTCATCTCCCAGTTGAGCGGGCTCGTGAAGGACAACGTCGGCTGGGACCCGGTCGGCTTGCTCGCCGGTAGCGAGGGCACCCTGGCGATCGTGACGAAGGTCCTGATGCGCCTGGAACCGGCTCCCGCCCACCGCGTCACGGCGCTCGTGGCCGTCCGGGGCATCGCCGGTGCCGTCGCGCTCGTCGACGGCCCGCTCCGCCGCCTGGCATCGCTCGAAGCAGCCGAGCTGACGCTGGCGGATGGCATGGAGCTCGTGACCTCGCAGTTCGGCCTGCCATCGCCCATCGGCTCGGCTGCGCGGCCGTCTGCCTGGCTCACCGTCGACGCGGCCTCCGACACAGATCCGACGGACGAGCTCGCTGGCGCTCTCGACGATCCGTCCGTCATCGACGTCGCCGTGGCGTCCGACGCGGCGGCCCGCGGCCGGCTGTGGGCGTATCGGGAGATGCACACCGACGCCGTTTCGCACCTCGGGGTACCACACAAGCTCGATGTCTCGGTCGCGCCGCCGCGGCTGGCCGACCTCCTCGACGAGCTCCCCGGCGTGGTCGACCGGGTCGCGCCCGGTGCGCGCCTCATCGCCTGGGGACATGTCGCCGACGGCAACGTGCACGTGAACGTCGTCGGTCCACCGCCGGACGAGGACGCCATCGATGACGCAGTCTTCCGCCTCGTGCTCGGGCTCGGAGGCTCGATCTCGGCCGAGCACGGCATCGGCATCGCGAAACGTCGCTGGCTGCGCCTCTCCCGATCCCCCGGAACTCTCGACCTCATGGCGAGGGTCAAGGCGGCCCTCGACCCCCACGACCTGCTCAACCCCGGTGTGCTCGTCCCCACCTGACCAAGCCGCTTCCGCCCACGTCTAGCGCAGCGCCACCGCCACCTGATCGATCTCGGCGAGGATCTCCGGCGCCAGGTTCACGTCGCCGGCCGAGGCGTTGGCTCGCGCCTGCTCGGCGGAGGTCGCTCCTGCGATCACACTCCCCACTGCCGGCTGCGCCGCCAGGCCGGCGAGGGCGAGCTCCGCCGTCGACACACCGGCCTTGTCCGCGATCGCCGCCAACCCCTCGATGACGTCGAACGTCGCATCGCTCGGGGCGTTGCGCCCGGACAGGCGGGAGCCCTCCGGCGCTTCCTCGCCCCGTCGCCACTTGCCCGTGAGCAGCCCGTTCGCCAGCGGGTAGAAGGGGATGACCGAGACACCGTGAGCGAGGCATGCCGGCACGAGGTCGAGCTCGGGCGTGCGCTCGAGCAGGGAGTAGTGGTTCTGAGCGGACACGAAGGCCGTGATCCCGCGGGTCTCGGAGACCCACGCGCTCTCGACGACCTGCCACGCCGCCAGGTTGGAGGAGCCGGCATAGCGGATCTTGCCCTGGTGCACGAGGTCGTCGAGAGCCGACAGCGTCTCTTCGAGCGGAGTCGCCCCGTCGGGACGGTGCAGTTGGTAGAGGTCGATCCAGTCCGTCTGCAGCCGCCGGAGGGACGCCTCCACGGCCTTCACGATGTAGCGCCGTGACGCCCGCGTCCCCCAGTCAGGCCCGTTCGTGCCACCCATGTCGGAGCCGAACTTCGTTGCGATGACGACCTCGTCGCGCCGGTCCTTGAGCACTTCGCCGATGATCGTCTCGGAGTTCCCGCGGTCGTAGCTGTCAGAGGTGTCGATGAACGTGATGCCCGCGTCCACGGCAGCTCTGATGACCGGTCTCGACCGCTCGAGGTCGAGGCGCCATCCGAAGTTGTTCGCTCCGAGGCCGATGATCGATACGGTGAGACCGGATTTCCCGAGCTGTCGATAGCGCATGGAGGGCACCGTAACGGCCCGGCCCGATCGTGCGGCTAGGAACATCCCGGAGCGTCGTTGTCCCGTACCTTCTCTTAGGAGGGCACCTGCTCTTCAACAGAGCGCCGGTCGACCACATCGAGAGGAGTGAGAGTGCCGACCACGGCAGATCCCAACCGGGTCACCCACGTCGGACGCAGAACCGTGCTCGGTCTCCTCGGTGTCGGCGTCGCCGGCATCGCCGTCGGCGCACAGGTGGACGGTGCCGTCGGCGGTGTGCTCACCAAGGTCTCGAGCTCGCTCGGCGGTCTCGGTGCACTCCTACCGGGCGCGGACAACTTCCGCATCTACACGGTGACGGGGACGATCCCCACCGTCGACGCTGCGAGCTACCGGCTGGTTGTCGACGGCATGGTGGAGAGGCCGCTCTCCCTCGGCCTCGACGACCTCCGCATCCGCCTGCCGCGCACGAAGCTCGTGCACTACTTCCAGTGCGTCACCGGGTGGCGGGTACCCGACGTGCACTGGGAGGGTGTCCGGCTCTCCGCCGTCCTCGACGCGGCCGGCGTGCGGAAGGGGGCGACGGCGCTGCGTTTCTTCTCCGGCGACGGCGAGTACACCGAGAGCCTCACGCTGTCGCAGGCGCGGCTTCCGAACGTCCTCGTGGCCGATCGCATGATCGGAGACGACGTCACGCCCGACCACGGCGGCCCGGTTCGCCTCTACGTGGCGCCGATGTACGGGTACAAGTCGATCAAGTGGCTCGACCGCATCGAGGTGACGGACCGCATCGTCCCCGGCTATTGGGAGAACGGTGGCTACCCGGTCAATGCGTGGATCGGCGGGTGATGCTGGCGCGGGAGGTTCGTGACGGAGAGCAGGGGCGCGCCGTCGAGGTCGAGAGCGGGGTCGAGCGTTTCGACCTGACCGAACGGCTCGTCCACTGGACCACCGGGATCCTGCTCGTCTCGCTGCTCGTCACCGGGACGATCCTCTACGTGCCGAGCTTGATGTTGAGCGTCGGCCACCGCGCGACCATCGTCAACATCCACGTGATCACGGGTCTGGCGCTCGTGGCACCGATCGTGATCGGCCTCCTCGGTCGGCGGCGCGGCGCTCTTGTCGCCGACGTCCGGCGCCTGGACCGGTGGTCGAAGTCCGATTTCGCCTACTTCCGGCGAAAGGTCGGCGTCGCCACCGAAGCGGGCAAGTTCAACGGCGGCCAGAAGCTCGCCGCCGCCCTCTTCGCCGGCGGCATCCTCGCGATGCTCCTGAGCGGGATCGTGATGCGCTGGTCGCCGCCGTTCCCCAACGACTGGGCCAGGGGGGCCACGCTCGTTCACGACACGATCTACCTCGTGCTGTTCGTCCTCACGATCGGCCACATCCTCGTGGCGGTCTCCCGCCCGGTACAGCTGCGGTCGATGTTCACCGGACGGGTGCCTGCGGACTGGGCCCTCCGCCATCCGACAGATCCGACTCCACTTCGGCGGAGTGCTCGCCGAGAAGAGGGGGCGGCAGCCGGTAGGTCGCCGGCGTCCGGCTGAACCGCATCGGGCTCGCCACCTGCGCCCGAGGATCAGGCCGACTCGGCGGCCACGGCTGCCCGTCCGCCAGCACGACCGGCGAGAGCCCGACCCGTGCCGCCAGCGCGAACGCCTCGCCGATGTCGTTCACGACGCCGGACGGGACGCCGGCACCCTGAAGCTCCTCCACCCACTCCGCCGCCGTCCGCCCGAGCAACGCCTCTTCCAGCTCGGCGAGCATCTCCTCACGGTGCTCGACCCGCGCCGCGTTCCGGGCGAAACGCTCGTCCTCCCCCATCCACGCCTTCCCCACCACTCGGGCCATGGCGCGGAACTGCCCATCGTTGCCGACGGCGACGACGAAGCGGCGGTCAGAGGCAAGGAGCGTCTCGTACGGGGCGATGCTCGGGTGGCGGTTCCCCATCGCCCGTGGGACTTCTCCGGTCGTCAGGTATGTGGACGCCTGGTTGATCAACGAAGCGAGCGAGCTCGACAGCAGGTCCACCTCGACGCGTTGCCCGCGACCGCTCGACTGCCGCTCGACGAGCGCGGCCAGGATCGCGCTCGATGCGTAGAGCGCCGTCAGCACGTCGACGACCGCGACGCCGACCTTGCGCGGCTCGGCGTGCTCACCACCGTCGCCGGTGATCGACATGAGCCCGCCGACGGCCTGTACGAGGAAGTCGTAGCCAGGAAGTCTCGCCCCCTCCCCTTCCGACCCGAAACCAGAGACGGAGCAGTACACGAGCCTCGGGTTCGCTCCCGACAAGACGTCGTACCCGAGGCCGAGCTTGTCGGCACCTCCGGGCTTGAAGTTCTCGATCAGCACGTCCGCCCGCTCCGCCAGCGCCCGTGCCTTGCGCAGGTCGTCAGCATTGCCGAGGTCCCAGACGACGCCCCGCTTGTTGCGGTTGACCGAGAGGTAGTACGAGCTGAGACGTTCGCCATTCTCCTCGTACCGCACGAAGGGCGGACCGAATCCCCGAGTGTCGTCCCCATGGGGCGGCCGCTCGACCTTCACCACATCGGCACCGAGATCGCCGAGCAACATGGCGGCGTACGGCCCGGCGACCACGCGTGAGAAGTCGGCGACGAGGAGGCCGTCGAGCGGCCCCCGGCGCTGTTCGGTCACTGCTCGCCGTCGCCGGATGCCTGCAGTGGCGCTGACAGGACGGCGCCGGCCAGCTCCGTCCCTTCGAGCTCGGCGCCCGCCTCGGCCATGAGGGAGATCGCCTCGGCAGTCGTCCCGGCGTCCACTCCGGCGGTGAGCGGCAGCAGCACCCGGACGGCATAGCCCTGCTGGCGAGCGTCGAGGACGGTGGCACGCACGCAGAAGTCCGTCGTGAGACCGCACACGACGAGCTTTTCGATGCCGCGATCCGAGAGCCAGCTGGAGAGCGGCGTGCCGTTCTCGTCGCGCCCCTCGAAGGCGGAGTAGGCAGCCTCCTGCTCGCCCTTGTGGAAGACGGCGTCGAACTTCGCCGTCTTGAGCAACGGGTGCAGCTCTGCCCCCTCGCTCCCCGCCACGCAGTGCACGGGCCACGTCGTGAGGAAGTCGGGCGCCTCCCCCAAGGGTGCGAAGTGCCGGCCGGGATCGATGTGCCAGTCCCTCGACGCGACGACGGCGGCGTAGGTTCCGCGGTCACGCACCAGCATCTCCGCGATGCGTTCGGCGACCTCGTTGCCCCCGTCGACTGCGAGTGAACCGCCCTCGCAGAAGTCGCGCTGAACATCGACGACGAGCAGTGCCGTCGCCCCGCTCGAGCCGTCCCGGTTGGCATGGCGGCCGGGACGCGCGTCCTCGAGGGCCGTCACCCCGTCGGCACCGAAGGAGCTGCCGCCGGCGTACCGAGTCGGGATGAGGGGCGCGCCCGGGCGGAGGTCGAACGCCTCGGGTCCGAGCTCTCTCACGGCCCAGCGGTGATGCTCTCGCGCGTCGAGGAGAGACGGCAGCCTCTCCGGGCGACCGTCGGTCATGAGGCGCTGTTGCAGCTCACGTGCCTGCCAGCCGGCCGGCATCCCGACGTCGTCGGGCTCCGAACCGGCAGGAAGGATGAGCTCGACGCGCGCGCTGCCCTCCTCGTCGATCCATCGGTACGCCCGCTTGCGGCCGCCGAGGTTGTGTTTGAAGGGGGAGAGCTTCTCGACGGGATGGAGCTCGGCACTCACACCTTTCGAGCCGACCGCCACCAACTTGTAGACGAAGCCGGCGGTCGGAGCGCCCGATCCGGTCACGAGCCTCGTCCCGACACCGTAGGCATCGGCCGGGCACCGTGCGAGCGCTGCGATGGCGTACTCGTCGAGGTCGCCGGTGACGACGATCCCGGTCTCGGCGGCGCCGAGGTCGTCGAGGAGCACGCGGGCGCTCCTCGTCTCCTGCAGGAGATCGCCCGAGTCGAGCCTGATCGCGCCCGGTCCCTTCGCCCCCCGCGAGCGGGCCAGCCGGACCGCTGTCTCGATCGCCTGCCGGGTGTCGAACGTGTCGACGAGGATCGTCGTGCCGAGCCCCATGGCATCGAGCTGCGCCTCGAACGCGGCGCGCTCGTCGTCGTGCGCGAGCACGAATGCGTGGGCGGCCGTCCCGGCCGTCGGGATCCCGTAGGTTCGGCCCGCCTCGAGCACCGACGTCGAGGCGAAGCCCGCCAGGTAGGCCGCCCTTGCCGCTCCCACCGCCGCCTGCTCGTTCGTGCGGCGAGCCCCCATCTCGATGATCGCCCGTCCGGCGGCGGCTCCCACCATGCGTGAGGCGGCTGCCGCCACGGCCGAATCGAAGTTCGTGACCGACAGGACGAGCGTCTCGAGGAGCACCGCCTCGCCGAAGCTGCCCTCGACGGTCACGACAGGACTGCCCGGGAAGTAGCACTCTCCCTCCCGGTACGCGTCGATCATCCCCGAGAAACGGAAGTCCTCCAACCACTCCAACGTCTCTTCCGACACGATCTCCTCGGACTCGAGGAACTCGATCTCGGCGGGACCGAACCGGAACTCCTCGATCGCCGGCACGAGGCGTCCGGTGCCGGCGAACACGCCGTAGCGCCGTCCCGGCGGCAGGGACCGTGCGAAGACCTCGAAGACGGCACGGCGCTCGGCGACTCCGGAGCGGAGCGCGGCGTCGAGCATCGTGAGCTCGTAGCGGTCGGTGAGCAGCGCCGTCGACACGTTCGTTGCCATCCCTTTTCGAGGCTATCCCGCAGGTTCGGGTGCATCCGACCACCGGTGCAAGGAACGCGTGGCCTCGGACGTCTCAGTCGGTACGGGTGGGAACGGTTCGAACGGCCGGTGGCCGAACGCCCGGGCGGTGGGCGTTCGGCGGCCGGCTGCGAGCCGTGCCGTCAGATCGACGGTCGCCCGCTCCCGTCGCCGAGATACCGGGCACCTCGAACTCTGGTTCTGCACGTACCTGATCGGTCCTCACGTACCGAGCCCGGTCGGGACCATCAACCCTGAGGATTGGTACTTCAGGAGCTGAACCGGAGAGACTGCTGCCGGTGCGGGAAGTGACAGCCTCCGGTCCGCAGCTCGCGAGCGCGATCGACGCACTCCGGCTCACCCTCCACGTCCTTGCGGCGACCATCTGGGTCGGCGGGCAGCTCACCGTTGCCGGTCTGTTGCCGACGGTGCGTGGCCTCGGTGGGGGCGCGGCGAAGGCCATCGCGTCGGCGTTCGGACGGATCCAGTGGCCGGCATACGTCGTGCTCCTGATCACGGGCGTCTGGAACGTCTTCGCCGACCACGTCGGGCACGCTTCGAGCACCTGGATAGCGGTGCTCGTGGCGAAGATCGCCGTCGTGCTCGTGGCGGGGCTCGCCGCCTATCTGCACCAGAGAGCCAAGAAGAGGGTGGGTCTCGCCGTCGGTGGCGCCGTCACAGCCCTTGCGTCGGTCGCCGCGCTCGTGCTCGGGGTCGTGCTCGCCGGCTGAACTGGGAGCACCGGCGCGCCGGGAGCACCTGCCGCCGGTGCTCGCCCCCACCCCGGCGGTCAACGTCCGGCGGCGGCTTCGATCCGGGCCGCGAGCGCCATGAGCTGCTCCTCGCTCCCTGCTCGACCGACCAGCTGCAGACCGACCGGGGGCCGGCCGGCTGCCGGGACGGGAAGCGAGAGCGCCGGCAGGCCGACCAGGTTGACGGGAGCAGTGAGGAGGTTGAAGCCGGTGACCGTCTCACCGACGTGCGGCGGCCGGACGGCGAGTGTCGGCAACGCGACGGTGCCCACCCTCTCGACGAGTGCCACGACCTCGGGTACCCACTGGTCGCGGACGGCCTGGGCGTTCTCGACGACTTCTCTGCTCACAGCCGCCGAGCGGCGGAAGCGATCGAGAGTGCCCTCTGCGATGCCCACCCCGCCGCTCTCTCCGACGAGCCATCCGTCGGTCTCGACGGCCTCGAGGCCGAGCAGGACCTGTTGCGCCTGCCAGGCCGCGAACCACCCGGGTACGTCGACACCCGTGAGCTCCAGCTCGGCGAGCTCGAGGGCGTGGTCGACCGCGGCGTCGATCACGGGATCGACCTCCACATCGGGCCCGAGCCGAGCCCGAGCGACCCGGAGCTCGACCGACTCCGGCACGGAGAACCCGGGCTCGAGCAGCCCCATACCTCGCACCACGCCGGCGACATCGGCCGCGAGGGGGCCGACCGTGTCGTAGCTCGGAGCGAGAGGCCAGACCCCCTCGACCGGGATACGTCCGAAGGTCGTCTTCAGCCCGACCACGCCGCAGCAGGCCGCAGGGATCCGGACCGAGCCGCCCGTGTCGGAACCGATCGCCACGTCCGCCTCGCCGGTGCCGACCGCAACGGCGGAGCCCGAGGACGACCCCCCCGGGATACGTCCCGGGTCGGCCGGGTTCTCCGGTGTGCCGTACCACGGGTTCTCGCCAGACGTACCGAAGGCCAGCTCGTGCAGATTCACCTTGCCGAGCAGCACTCCGCCTCCAGCTCGCACCCGCTCGATGCAGGAGGCGTCACGCACTGCAGGACGAGCGCGCTCGGCCACGGCGCGGCAGCCCGCGGTGGTCACGTGACCGGCCACGTCCACGAGGTCCTTCACGGCCACGGTCGGAGAGCCGGGGACCGCAGCGCCCGCGCCAGGCCCCTCATCCGCGCCGAAACGCTCGATCCACACCGCTCCACCCCGGCCAGTCACCGTCCGAACCTCCTGTGAGCAGGTAGAATCCGTCCCATCAGCGACCTACTGGAGCGCCTGAGGGCGAGCGATTGGCGGCTCACGCCGCAGCGACGTGCCGTCGCCGAGGTCCTCGACGGTGAGCACGTCCACCTCACCGCCGAGGCCGTCCACAGCCGCGCCCAGGAGCGCCTCCCGGAGATCAGCCTCGCGACGGTCTACAACACCCTGAACGAGCTCGTGACGATGGGCCAGGTCCTCGAGGTGCCCGGAGCCGCTGGCGCGAAGCGCTACGACCCGAACTCCCACGTCGCCCACCAGCATCTCGTCTGCACGAGCTGCGGAGACTTGCGGGACGTCTTCCCGGGCGGAGAGACCGGCTTGTCGCTCTCCGAGCAGGACCGGCACGGATTCGAGGTGAGCTCGGTGCAGATCGTGTTTCGGGGTCTCTGCCCGAGCTGCCGGTCGAGCAACGGCCGGACCTTGACCTGACCCGGCCGCCCTCGCTCAGCCCCGATCGATCTGCGCCCGCCGGGGGCCGTCCGGCCCGACAGCGACCTTGAGCGCATCGCGAACGATGCTCGGGCGGACCACCTTCAACTCGACAGGCGGGTCCGTCCAGGGCAATGGCACCACCTCGCCAGGTGCGAACAACCGCTCACCGTCCACCCACACGATCCCCTCTCCCGGGAGAAGGGCCAGCCTCGCCCCGCGGGCGACCGAGGACAGCTTCGGTGCGATCGGCTTCGAGAGGCGCGCCGACCAGGTGATGCGCCGGGTTCCCCAACGGTGACTCAGCACCTGCTCGACCTCCCGGGGCCGCGCGACGCAGACGAAGACGGCATCGGGTCCCGCCGACTCCCGCAGGTCCGCCCGCACTGCCTTCAAGTCCCGGACCGACAGGTCGCCCGAGCCGATCCTCTCGAAACGTCCCCGGTCCGCCACGTACCAGTCCCCTCCCCCCACCAGCCGCAGGACACGAGGACGGCGCTGACCCTCGACGAGCCCGCCCGGCGGTGGACGCATGGAGACATTCTCGCAGGCTGTGCGTGCTTCCGGACGACCCGGTCGGGAGCGGGATGTGCTGACGGTCCCCCACTCACCGTCTGGTGTTGACTACCCTGCGTCGTCGTCCCCGAAGAGCAAGTGAGCGGACTTTGAGCCATTTCCCATCGACCGACGGCTCCGGCGGCCTCGGACACCGAATTCGTCAGGCGGTCCTCCGTCTCGACACCCGCGGGCGCATCGTTTCGCTCGCCAGCATCGGTGCCCTCCTGGTGCTCGTCCTGGCCCTCGTTTCGACGACACTTCTCACGTCCAGCCCGGGCGCGCTGAAACCTGGGCATGGCGGCGGGCACAACCACGACGCGCAGACCGTCACCGCGTCGACCATCCCCCCGCCCAAGCTCGACCGGCACCTCTGCCCGCTCACCGGCGAGCGCGCCGGGCACGGCAAGGTCCCGCAGCGCCCGGCCATCGGCATCAAGATCGGCAACGATCCGGCGGCACGCCCCCAGTCGGGATTGCTGTACGCGGACATCGTCTACGAGGAGATGGCAGAGGGTGGCATCACGCGTTACCTCGCCGTCTTCCAGTGCCGCCAGGCGGCGCTCATCGGCCCCGTGCGCTCCGTTCGCTGGGACGACTGGCACGTCCTCGCCTCCTACAACCACCCGATCCTCGCCTACAGCGGTGGGATCAGCTACTGGGAGCAGCTCGCAGCCGGGCTCCACTGGCTCTACAACGCCGACGCCACCTTCTACCCGATGGCCAACGCCTACTTCCGCACCTCGAACCGGTACCCGCCCGAGAACCTCTACACCTCGACGGCGCGGCTCTGGGCGCTCGACCCGAAGAACCACCTTCCTCCCCCGGCCCAGTTCCAGTACCGCAACAAGCCGGCAGCTTCGTCGCAGCCGGCGAGGGTGGTGACGATCGCGGGCTACTCCGAGGGTCAGAACGTGACGTGGACCTGGGATCCCAAGGCCGGTGCATGGATGCGCAGCCAGGGTGGCGTGCCCGACACGGACGCCAACGGGCAGCAGCTTCACGCCACGAACGTCGTGATCCAGTTCGTAGGCACCCAGAACGAGCCCTATTACGAGTCCGGCACGGTCTACGGCGTGGAGTCCATCACCGAGGGCACGGGCACGGCCTACGTGCTGCGGAACGGCCGGGTCGAGAAGGGAACGTGGAAGACGCCGAAGTACGGCGACACGATGGAGCTGCGCCTCACGAACGGTGACCTCATGGCGCTTTCGCCCGGCAACACGTGGGTGGAAGAGGTACCGGTCAACCGCTATCCCGTGCAGATCCAGAAGTAGCCACGTAGCTCGTCGCTTCTCAACGGCTCCTCACGGCGGCGCTTCTCAGCGGCGCTTCTCGGCGCCTCCTCGCGGCGGCGCTTCTCAGCGACTCCTTCAGCGCCTCCCGGCGTGGGGGAAGCCGAGCTGCACGCCGTCCCCGCCACGCGACGCCGGGTCGGACCAGCGGGCGGTCACGACCTTGCCCTTGGTGTAGAAGGCAACTCCGTCGCGCCCGTACGCGTGGAGGTCGCCGAAGAGCGAAGCCTTCCAGCCGCCGAAGGGGTAGTAGGCCACCGGCACCGGGATCGGGACGTTGATCCCGATCATGCCGACCTCGACCTCGTGCTGGAAGCGCCGGGCCGCTCCGCCGTCGTTCGTGAAGATGGCGGTCCCGTTGCCCCAGGGGTTCTCGTTCACGAGCCTGACGGCCTCGTCGTACGAGTCGGTGCGCACGACTGCGAGGACCGGACCGAAGATCTCGTCGCGGTAGCAGTCCATGTCCGGCCGCACGTTGTCGAGCAATGTCGGCCCGAGGTACCACCCGCGGCCCTCTGCCACCAGCTCGTGCCGGCGTCCGTCTACGACGATCGACGCGCCGGCTTCGGCGGCACCCTCGATGTAGGAGGCCACGCGGTCGCGGTGCTGCTCGGTGACGAGCGGTCCCATGTCGGTCGCCGGGTCGTCGCCCGGGCCGACCGCGATCCCGCCGATCCGCTCACGGATGGCTCCGACGAGCTCGTCGGCAGCGGGCTCGACCGCCACGACGACGGAGATCGCCATGCAGCGCTCCCCCGCCGATCCGAAACCGGCCGACACCGCCGCATCCGCCGCGGCGCCGATGTCGGCGTCCGGGAGCACGATCATGTGGTTCTTCGCACCGCCGAGGGCCTGGACGCGCTTGCCGGCCTTCGTCCCGCTCTCGTAGACGTAGCGCGCGATCGGCGTCGACCCGACGAAGCTCACCGCCTTGATCCCCGCATGCCCGAGGATGGCGTCGACAGCCACCTTGTCGCCCTGCACGACGGAGAACACGCCGTCGGGCAGGCCGGCATCGGCGAGCAGCCCGGCGAGGAAGAGCGAAGCCGAGGGGTCCTTCTCCGAGGGCTTCAGGATGAAGGCGTTCCCGCAGGCGAGGGCGACGGGGAACATCCACATCGGCACCATGGCCGGGAAGTTGAACGGCGTGATGCCAGCCACCACTCCGATCGGTTGCCGGATCGAGTACGTGTCGACGTTCGTCGAGGCGTTCTCCGAGTACCCGCCCCGCAGCAGGTCCCCGACGCCGCAGGCGAACTCGACCACGTCGATGCCGCGCGCGATCTCGCCGAGGGCGTCAGCATGCGTCTTGCCGTGCTCGGCGGTGATGAGGCGCGCGATCTCGTCGTCGTGCGCGACGAGGAGCTCTCGGAAGCGGAAGAGCACCCGGGTCCGCTCTGCTATCGACGCGTGGCGCCAGGAAGGCCATGCGTCCTGGGCCGTCGCCACCGCCAACTCGACGACCGCGGCGTCCGCAAAGGCGACGTCGCCGCTCACCTCACCCGTGGCGGGGTTGACGACGTGCCCGATGCGCTTCTCGCCGCCTGGCTCGCTCGGAACCGGTTCGCCGAGGTACGGCTTCCCGCCGATCCAGTGTGGGACGACTGTCGTGTCAGGGGCCGTCATGACTCGATCGAGCTCATGACGTGCTTGATGCGGGTGTAGTCCTCGAAGCCGTACATCGAGAGATCCTTCCCGTACCCGGAGTGCTTGAAGCCGCCGTGCGGCATCTCCGCGACGATCGGGATGTGGGTGTTGATCCAGACGCATCCGAAGTCGAGCAGGCGCGCCATGCGCATGGCGCGGCCGTGGTCTCGCGTCCACACCGAGGAGGCCAGGCCGTACTGCACGCCGTTGGCCCAGCGGAGGGCCTCGTCCTCGTCGCCGAACTGCTGGACCGTGATGACCGGGCCGAAGATCTCGTTCTGGATCATCTCGTCGTCCTGGCGCAGCCCGGACACGACAGTCGGCTCGAACAGGTAGCCGCGGTCGCCGACGTGGTGGCCTCCCGTGCGGACCTCGGCGTGAGAGGGGGCACGGTCGAGGAACCCGCTCACGCGCTCGAGCTGGTTGGCGTTGTTGAGCGGGCCGAAGTCGGCGTCCTCGACGTCGATCCCGCCGACGGTCTGGTTCCTCGCCTGCTCGGTGAGGGCCTCCACGAAGTCGTCGTGCACGCGGGGCCCGGCGAGCACCCGGGTGGCTGCGGTGCAGTCCTGGCCGGCGTTGAAGTAGCCGGCGCCGGCGATGCCCTCGGCGGCCTTCTCGAGGTCGGCGTCGTCGAAGACGATGACCGGCGCCTTGCCGCCGAGCTCGAGGTGCACGCGCTTCAGGTCGTCGGCAGCCGACTTCGCCACTTCCATCCCGGCGCGCACCGAGCCCGTCACCGACACCATGGCCGGCGTCTTGTGAGCGACGAGCGCGCGGCCGGTGTCACGGTCGCCGCAGATCACGTTGAACACGCCCTCGGGCAGGTGCTCCGCCATGATCTCGGCCATCATCAGCGTCGAGACCGGAGTCGTGTCCGACGGCTTCAGCACGACGGTGTTGCCCGCCGCGATCGCCGGCGCCCACTTCCAGACGGCCATCATGAGCGGGTAGTTCCACGGCGTCACCTGGGCGCAGACGCCGATCGGCTCGCGGCGGATGAAGGACGTGTGGCCGCTCATGTACTCCGCCGCCGCGCGACCCTCGAGCACCCTTGCAGCCCCTGCGAAGAACCGGATCTGGTCCGCCGTCGGCGGTATCTCCTCGCTCATGGTGAGCCCGTAGGGCTTGCCGGTGTTCTCGCACTCGGCGCGCACGAGCTCCTCGGCGTGCGCCTCGATCGCGTCGGCGATCTTGTAGACGGCCCGGCTGCGCTCGGACGGCGTCGCGTCGCGCCAACCCGGGAACGCGGACTCGGCGGCAGCGAACGCCGCATCGACGTCGGCTGCATCCGACAGCGGGGCCTCGGCATAGACCTCACCGGTGCTCGGGTTGATCACGGGCGTCGTCTGCCCGGACGCCGCATCGACGAGCTTGCCTCCGACGAAATTCTGCAACCGCCTCGCCCGCGCGCTCTGGGACCCGTTCTCGGATGACACGATGACCTCCGGTCGTTGTTCGTTGACGGCTTCGATCCTCTCAGATCGCAGACAGCCTCACAAGCGATTCCGTTGCAAATCGATGTCCTGACCCCGGAATCGGTTGATTTCGCTCGTGCGAACGATTGAGGGCCCAGTAGGCTGCCCGAGCGTGACTGACTACCGCGGCATCTCCTTCTGGATGGACTCGCTCGAAGAGGAGATCGTTCCCCGGCCGTCGTTGCCCGGAGACGTCGACGCCGACGTCGTCATCGTCGGTGCCGGCTACACCGGGCTCTGGACGGCGTACTACCTCGCACGACACGCCCCCTCCACGCGGGTCGTGGTGGTGGAGAAGGAGGTTGCCGGGTTTGGTGCCTCCGGGAGGAACGGCGGCTGGTGCTCCGCCCTCTTCGCGGCCTCCGACGCCAGGCTCACCCGCGAGTTCGGGCGAGAGGCCATGCACGCCATGCGCCGCGCCATGAACGACACGGTGGATGAAGTCGGGCGCGTCGCGGCGGCAGAAGGCATCGACTGCCACTTCCGCAAGAGCGGCACGGTCTCGGTCGCCCGATCGGCTGCGCAGGAGGCGGCGCTCCGTGCGGAGGTCGACGAGGCACGCATGCTCGGCATCGGTGAGGACGATCTTCGTTGGGTGGAGGCGTCCGAAGCCTCGGTGCTGATGCGCGCCACGTCGGTGCGCGGCGGAACGTTCACGCCGCACTGCGCCGCCATCCATCCGGCCCGGCTCGCTCGCGGCCTCGCTGCTGTGGTGGAGCGGCAGGGAGCACAGATCTTCGAGAAGAGCGAGGTGCTCGAGATCTCGACGGGGGTGAGACCGTCGGTGTTCACACGGCACGGGCGCGTCACGGCCGGGACCGTCGTGATCGCGACGGAGGGCTATACGGCCCGGCTCGCCGGACATGGACGGGACATGGTGCCGCTCTACTCGATGATGATCGCCACCGAGCCCCTCGCCGGCGAGCAGGTGAAGGCCCTCGGCGACGCTCTCGCGGCGGGCGCGACCTTCAACGACGGCCGGCACATGCTCATCTACGGGCAGGTGACACCGGACGGACGGCTGGCCTTCGGCGGGCGGGGGGCGCCATACCACTACAACTCGGAGATCCGCCCGGAGTTCGACCGGAACGACGCTGTCCACTCTCGCCTGCCCGTGGCGCTCTCCGAGCTGTTCCCGGACGTGTTCGCCTCCGTCGGCGAGGTCCGAGTCACGCACCGGTGGGGTGGTCCGATCGGGCTGCACCGCGACTGGTTCCCATCGGTCGCCCTCGACCGGGCGGCGGGTGTGGCCGCGGCCGGCGGTTACGTCGGTGACGGCGTCGCCACGACGAACCTCGCCGGGCGCACGCTTGCCGACCTCGTGCTGGGTCGCACGACCGACCTCACGTCGCTCCCGTGGGTCGGCCACGAGAGCCCGAGGTGGGAGGCGGAGCCGCTGCGCTTCCTCGGCATCAACGGGGGGCTGCGTCTCATGTCCCTCGCCGACCGGCTCGAGGAGCGCTCAGGCAAGCCGTCCCGGGTCGCCTCTGTGATCGGAAGGTTCACCGGCCACTGATCGGCTCCGCATCGCCCGAGAGGGCGTGTGGGACGCAAGTGGCGATTTGTGAAGCCACGGAGTCGCCGGCGACATCCCGGCTTCACAAGTTGACGCGGACCGGCCGGAGCCTCACCACGAGGCTCGACCGGCCGGCCGTGGTCAAGGGGCCGGACGGATCGAGTCGTAGATCTGCTGCACCTCGTGGCCGTCGCCGAACTGGCCGATGGCCACCAGCACAGGCTTGTGGCCATGGACCGTGACCTCGACAAGCATCAGATCGGCAAGCGGGGCTCGTGCGGTGCACAGCGTCTCCGCCGGACTGGTTCGGCGAGCCACGCATCGCGTGGGGAACTTGTACGGCCCGAGGGCAGAGTCCTGCCGCAGAAGATTCACCATCACGCCCATGCGACGGGGCTCCACCACCACCGGCAGACCGGGAGCCGTCAGGCATTTGAGCGGGAGGTCGCGGTCTAACAGCACCGCGTCCTCGTTCACGAAGAAGCTGGCTGCACATGACCCGAGGATCCGCTTCACCCGCCAGGACTCAGGCACGGCGACCTGCACACCACCGAAGCTCACCCGTCGCCATGAGGACGCCGGCGGTGCTGTGGTCCGGGCCGCCAGCGCGGCCGCCTGGGGCGACCACGTCAGCGTGTCGAGGACCGACCTCCCGTCGCCGGACCACTCGATCTGCACGCCTGCCGCAGGCACGATCGCGAGGCGGAAGCGCTCCCAGATCCTCACGGCGAGGCCGTGGATGTGCTCCAGGCGGTACGGCGGGTGGCCGGACGGATAGGTCGCGGCCTGCAGGGTCACGCCATCTCCTCCCGAGCCCTCCGCGACGTAGGAGAGCGTCAGGTGCGGCGGGCCGTGGAAGACGAGTGCCTTCGGCCGCCAGTTCGGGGGAACCGAGACTTGGACGTCACCGAAGTCGAGTGGCGTCCAGCCCTCGGGCGTGGCCGCAAGGTCCACGGGGCGTGCCGACAGGCCGGGGACGACCGTCGTCGTCGGCGGCGAGCTCCCTCGCGGACCGGAGACGACGATGCCGATCACGACCGCGACGAGGGATGCGCACGCGAGCGCTCCGAGCCCGACCAGGCGCAACGCCGTCGCACCCCGCCTACGGCTCCTCGTCATGCCGGCGAGGTCCATCGAGTCCGCGATCCGGTCGACATCGGACGCGGCCGCTTCGAGCCGTGCCCGGACCCCGGGCCCGTCGATCATGATCGCCGCTCCTCCGCCGTCGTCACCGAGGAGATGCCGAGCTGCGCCGCCACCTGCGCGCGGGCGCGAGTCAGCCAGGAACGAACGGTTCCCTCGGGAGCCTGCATCTCCCCGGCGATCTCGGCGACCGACAGACCGGCGATGTCGTGCAGCACGAGCGCCCGCCGCTCGGGCACCCGCAGTGCTCGCACGGCGGCCACGACGTCGAGATGGTCCGCATCGGTCGCGGGCGTGGCCGACGACTCAGCCAGAGGGTGACGGTGCCGCACGACCAGCTTCCGCCAGCGGCCGACTGCGAGCCGATGAAGGACCTGGCGGCACCACGCCCCTGGCTGCTCATAGGACGAGAGGGTGGGCCAGGATCTCCAGGCGCGGAGCATCGTCTCTTGGACGAGGTCCTGCGCCTCGGCGGCGTCACCGGTGAGCAGATAGGCCTGTCGCATCAGCGACCGTGCCTGCTCCCGGGCGAAACGCTCGAACTCCTTCTCAGCGCCCTCCACACCACCTCCCCCGGCGTGACGATCGCCATACCCCACCACACGCGCCAGCGGGCCGCTGCGCTGCAGCATCGCTCAGCTCGGGTGAACACGCCTCGCCGGACGTTCACGCGAATCGATAGGCGCGAACCCGAGGAGAGTTAGCCGTCGTTTTGCCGGTCAACGTGCCAGGCGTTCGCGCCTATCGTTTCCCGACCCGAAACACCCGACGTTCTTTGGCACGTCCCGCGCCCGGGATCGTCCGGATGGTGAAGAGCTCGGCCGGCGCTCAGAGCGCCCGGATCGCCTTCTCGAGGACCTCGAGCCCTTCGACGAGAAGGTCCTCGCCGATCACGAGAGGCGGCAGGATCCGCACGACGTTGTCGAACGTGCCGGCGCGCAGCGCGATCACGCCCTCTTCGTGGCACCGCGCGAGCACTCGCCCCGCCGCCGCGCCGTCGGGTGTCTTCGCCGCACGGTCGGACACGAACTCGACAGCGGCCATGCCGCCGATGACGCGGACGTCGCCGACCGCCTCACAGTCCTGCAACAGCGGCATCAGGTGCGACGTGAAGATGTCGCCGATGCGAACGGCCTTCCCGAGGAGGTCGCCGGTCTCCACCTCGGCGATCGCTCCGAGTGCTGCCGCACACGACACGGGATTGCCGCCGAAGGTCGAGCCGAGGCCACCAGGGTGGACGGCGTCCATGAGGTCCGCCCGCCCGGTGACGCCGCCGATGGGGAGGCCGCCGCCGAGGCCCTTCGCCGTCGTCACGATGTCGGGCACGATGCCGGAGTGCTCGCAGGAGAACCAGCGGCCGGTCCGGGCGAAACCGGCCTGCACCTCGTCGGCGACGAACACGATGCCGTTGTCGGCGCAGTAGGCGGACAACGCCTGGAGGAAGCCGTCACCGGGGACGATCACGCCGCCCTCACCGAGGACGGGTTCGACGACGAGGGCAGCGATGCGGTCTCCACCGATCTGGCGGTCCATGATCGTGATGGCGGCAGCGGCACAGGCCGGCCCACATTCCTCGTACGGAGCCCCGCACGCGCACCGGTAGGGATAGGAGTACGGCAGCCGGTACACCTCCGGGGCAAGCGGCCCGAAACCACGCTTGTACGGCGACGCCTTCGCGGTCAGCGTCATGCCCATGAGCGTCCGGCCGTGGAAGGCGTGATCGAACGCGACCACCGCTGACCGGCCGGTCGCGGCGCGGGCGACCTTGACCGCGTTCTCCACCGCCTCGGCTCCTGAGTTCACGAAGAACGAGCGGCGCTCGACCTCGCCGGGCACGAGCGCGTTCAGCTTCTCGGCGAGTGCCACGTAACCCTCGTACGGCGTCACCTGGAAGCACGTGTGCGTGAAGGCGTCCGCCTGCTCGGCGACGGCGGCCGCGACGAGAGGTGCGCTCGAGCCGACGTTCAGCACAGCGATGCCGGCCCCGAGGTCGATGAAGGAGTTGCCGTCCACGTCGAGGACGACTCCACCGCTTGCTCGAGCGGCGAACACCGGCATCGTCGCACCGACACCGGCGGGGACCGCCGCTCGCCGGCGAGCCATGAGCTCCTGTGAACGGGGACCGGGGATCTCGGTCACGACAGCGCGGCGCTGAGGCAGTTCTGCCACCGGAAGCTCCTTCCAACGAGGGCTTGATTTCCTCGGAATCGGTTGTCAATGAGCTTACTGACAACGGATTCCATTGACAATGGCCGGACAGAGTGTGACAATAAGCGGACTCAGCCCGATTGGCCCTGCGAGAGAAGTGTACGCCACGACTCGATCAGGACCTGAAGAGGAACCCCAACAGGAAAGGGAGCGCCGGGCGATGGCAGGCGGCAACAGCTCGAGCGGCGCCGGAGACGTGGCCGAGGCGAACGACACAGCAGTCGCCACCGACGGCGCGCCCGTGGACGGGGTCGCCACCGACGTCCACGGGCATGTGCGCCGCCTCCGGGCGAGCGCCGCGGGCCTGAACGGCAACCACCTCGACGACGTGTCGCGCCGGCTCGTCGAAGCGCTCCAGCAGGACGGCCGGAGGTCGTACGCCGCACTGGCGCAGGATGTCGGGCTGTCCGAGGCCGCTGTTCGCCAGCGGGTGCGGCGCCTCCTCGACGACGGCGTCATGCAGATCGTGGCGGTGACGGACCCGATGACGGTCGGCTTCTCCCGCCAGGCGATGGTGGGCATCAAGGCCGTCGGCGACCTCCGCGCGATCGCCGACCGCCTCTCGAACCTGCCGGAGCTCGAGTACGTCGTGCTCTGCGCCGGCTCGTTCGACCTCCTCGTCGAGCTCGTCTGCGAGGACGACGAGCACCTGCTCCGCCTGCTCGACGAGTCGATCCGGAGCATCGAGGGTGTGCGGGAGACCGAGACGTTCGTCTACCTGCGCCTCGTCAAGCAGACCTACGGCTGGGGCACCCGTTGACACCGGCCTGGCCGCGGGCACACGAGGAACGAACCGAGAACAACGACCACAGAGGAACCACATGAGCGAGCAGATCGACAGCCAGATCGACGACGACCCCGCGGCGACCACGGGCACAAGAGGAGACGGTACCGATCACCTGAACCGGACCGCCCGGGAGCACCTCTGGCTCCACTTCAGCCGCATGGGCGCATACAACGACCGCCACGAGATCCCGATCATCGAGCGGGGCGAGGGCGCCTACGTCTGGGACTCGAGGGGCAAGCGCTACCTCGACGGGCTGTCAGGGCTCTTCGTCGTCCAAGCCGGTCACGGGCGCAAGGAGCTCGCCGAGGCTGCGCGAAAGCAGGCGGAGAAGCTCGCCTACTTCCCGCTCTGGTCCTATGCGCACCCTGCGAGCATCGAGCTCGCCGACCGGCTCGCGGACTACACACCGGACTCGCTGAACCGCGTCTTCTTCACGACCGGCGGCAGCGAAGCAGTCGAGAGCGCCTGGAAGCTCGCCCGCCAGTACTTCAAGGCGATCGGCGAGCCGACGCGCTACAAGGTGATCAGCCGGGAGATCGCCTACCACGGCACGACGATGGGGGCGCTCTCGATCACGGGGATCCCGTCAGCCCGCCAGCCGTTCGAGCCGCTCGTGCCGGGCGCTCGCAAGGCGATGAACACGAACCGCTACCGCTGCGTCGACTGCCACCACCTCGACGCCTGCACCCTACGCTGCGCGACGTCGATCGAGCAGGTCATCGAGATGGAAGGTCCCGAGACCGTCGCCGCCGTCTACGTCGAGCCGGTCCAGAACTCCGGCGGGTGCTTCCCGCCGCCGGAGGGCTACCTCGAGCGGGTGCGCGAGATCTGCGACCGCTACGGGATCCTCATGGTCTCCGACGAGGTCATCTGCGCGTTCGGCCGCCTCGGCGAGATGTTCGCGTGCAACCGGTATGGCTACGTGCCGGACATCATCACCTGCGCGAAGGGCATGACGAGCGGCTACTCACCGATCGGCGCGATGATCGCGAAGGACGAGCTGATGGAACCGTTCCTGTCGGAGACGGCCAGTTTCGCCCACGGGATCACGTTCGGCGGCCACCCGGTCTCCTCTGCCGTGGCACTCGCCAATCTCGACATCTTCGAGCGCGAGGGCCTGCTCGAGCACGTGCGGAAGAACGAGGGGGCGTTCCGCTCGACGTTGGAGCGGCTGTCCGACCTGCCGATCGTCGGCGAGGTTCGCGGCGCCGGATACTTCTACGGCATCGAGCTCGTGCGCGACAAGGCAACGAGGGAGACCTTCAGCGACGAGGAAGCCGAGTTCCTGCTCCGCGACTTCCTCTCACCAGCCCTTTTCGATGCCGGCCTCATCTGCCGTGCCGACGACCGCGGCGACCCGGTCATCCAGCTCTCGCCGCCGCTCATCTGCGACCAGCAGCAATTCGACGAGATCGAGTCGATCCTCCGCTCGGTGCTCGAGGAGGCGTGGGCCAAGGTCTGAGCCCGTGCCGGCTCGCGCATCATGACCCATGACACCGACGACGAACCGGACTCCTTTGCCGTAGGGGCTTGCGGGGGCGAAGAGGGCGTCGTCCCCTGGAGGGCTGTGCCGCGCCTGCGTCACCGCGCCATGCGAGCGGTCGTGCACGGCACGGCGGCGCCCGTCGGAGGCGTGCGGCATCGCTGGTGGGTGCTGTGGACCGTTCTCGGCGGTCTGTTCGCCGTCAACGTGACCTTCACGGTCTTCGCCGTCGCCCTCACCCGTGTCGCCCACAGCTTCCACACGACGACGAACGCGGCCACGTGGGTGATCACCGCGCCGTTGCTGTGTTTCGGCGTGGCGGCTCCCGCTCTCGGCAGACTCGGTGACACGATCGGGCACCGGCGCCTCTACCTGGCCGGCACCGCCCTCACCGCCCTCAGCGCCGTGCTGACGTCGATGTCGCCCAACCTCGGTGTGCTCATCCTTGCCCGTGCGCTGTCGGGCATCGTCGGCGCGGCAACCGGCGCCGCCTCCATGGCGCTCATCTTCAAGGTCTTCGATCACGAGGACCGCGTGAAGGCGATGGGCTGGTGGTCCCTCGTCGGGGCAGGCGGCCCGGTGCTCGGCGTCGTCATCGGTGGGGTCCTCATCCAGGACTTCGGCTGGCGGTCGCTCTTCGTCGTCCAGAGCTTCCTCATCGTCCTCGCGCTCGTGGCGGCCGTGCTCGTGCTGCCCGAGACGAGGCGCACGAGATCGGGGAGCTTCGACTTCCTCGGGGCTCTGTGGGTCACGGTCGCAAGCCTCGGCCTCTTGCTCGGCCTCAACGAAGGACCTTCGTCCGGCTGGGGTTCGCCGCTCGTCGTGGCGTCGTTCGCGGCGGTCCCGGCCGGGTTGGCGCTCTTTGTGCACGCCGAGCGTCGGGCGCTTCATCCTCTGCTTCCCCTCGACCTGCTCCGGCGGCGCAACTTCTCCTTCGCGATCGGCAACCAGCTCGGCGCGAACTTCGCCTATATGGGCGGGTTCATCCTCACGCCGCTGCTACTGGAGCGCGCATTCGGCTACGGCACATCGCGCACCGGCCTCACGGTGATCGCCCGACCCCTCGTGTTCTCGCTAGTCGCCCCGGGCGCCGGCTACCTCGCGGCACGGATCGGCAACCGTGCTGCCGCGCTCGCCGGCAGCACCGTGCTCGTCGGCTCGATGCTCGTCTTCGCCAAGGTGGACCCGGTGTCCGGTGCGGGCCTCGTGATAGTCGCGCTCGCTCTGTCCGGCCTCGCCCTCGGCGTCTCGGCCCCGGCCGTCGCGGCAAGCGTGGCGAACTCCGTTCCCGACGACGATCTCGGCGTCGCAAGCTCGGCCCAGCAGCTTGTCAGCCAGCTCGGCACGGTTGCTGGCATCCAGGTCTTGCAGACGGTGCAGGCGGCGCAGGCACGACCGAGCGCCGTCGCCGGTCTTTCCGTCCTTTCGAGCCACGACCGGAGCGTCGCTCTCCTCGGCTCGTTCCACGACGCATACCTCGTGGGCGCGGTCGCCGCCCTCGTCGCCACGATCTGCGCCGCGGGGCTGCTCTCCCGGCGGGACTCGGAGCGGCTCCTTGGCGAGATAGAACCAGCCGAGCTCGCGAGCGCGCTCGATGCGGCGGCTTCCGCAGCCGCTCACGCTCAGTAGCACTCGGGTCATGGGCTGACCTGCGACCAGGCTTCGCTGTCACGTTCCGACCGCCGGCGGCGCAGTCGCTTCGGGCTAGAACGGCGGGATGCGACTCGGCATCCACCTGCCTGACCTCACCTTCCCCGACGGGCCAAGCCACCTGGCAAGAGACCTGGCCGTCATCGCGAAGACCGCCGAGGAGGTGGGCTTCGACCGCCTCTCGGTCATGGACCACGTGTGGCAGATCGGGCACATCGGACCACCCGAAGGGGAGATGCTCGAGTCCTACACGACGCTCGGCTACCTCGCCGGCCAGACCTCGACCATCACTCTCCTCACGCTCGTCACCGGCGCCGTCTACCGGCCACCTGGCCTGCTCGGAAAGATCGTCACCACACTCGACGTCCTCTCCGGTGGACGCGCCATGCTCGGCATCGGTGCGGCTTGGAACGCAGAAGAAGCCTTCGGGCTCGGGCTGCCGTTCCCCGAGACGTCGGAGCGTTTCGAACGGCTGGAGGAGGTTCTGCAGATCTGCCGGCAGATGTTCGACGGGGTCGACACGCCCTACGAGGGCCACCACTACCACCTCGGCCGCACGCTCAACTCACCGCGCCCGCTGTCGCGACCGCGCCCGCGCATCCTGATCGGCGGATCGGGCGAGCGAAAGACGCTCCGGCTCGTGGCACAGTACGCCGATGCGTGCAACCTGTTCCCGGGACCGGAGCTCGCGCACAAGCTCGACGTGCTGCGCGAGCACTGCGAGGCCGTCGGGCGCGACTACGACGAGATCGAGAAGACGGTGCTGTTCAACTTCGACGTCGGGCCGAGCGGGCAGAAGGTGCGCGAGATCGTGGAGGGGTTGCGGCGGCTTGCGGAGATGGGTTTCTCCGTAGCGCACGGGCGCGTGACCGACGTGGCCACGATCCACCCCCTCGAGATCATCGGGACGGAAGTGATCCCGGAGATAGCGGACCTCTGAGCCGCCACACGCCGATGCCCGATCACCCCGACTCGCCCGGGATCGCCGACTCCCAAGAGTTCGCCGACTCCCCCGGCACGTCCGTGCGCCAGGCCTTTGCCGCCTGGTCGTCGCCTCCGCCCGGCCGCCTCCTCGGCAGAGGC
Organism: Actinomycetes bacterium; assembly: GCA_021838945.1. Lineage (GTDB taxonomy): Bacteria > Actinomycetota > Acidimicrobiia > Acidimicrobiales > Bog-793 > JAKCCH01. The sequence goes on along the minus strand of JAKCCH010000005.1, from coordinate 33,223 downwards.
CACCCCGCCGGTGACTTCCTCGAAGCCTACGACTGGGAGCTGATCGAAGAGACAGAGGGCCATCTGCTCATCGAGGCGCACCTGCCGGCGCAGGTTCGCAATCCCCGTGGCCAGCTGTTCGGTGGCTTTACACCAACCTACGTCGACCTCGTGGCGCTGCTGACCGTTCGCGCCGGCCATCGCTCCGACCCGATGACGCCGCGCTCGTGGCTGGCTACGACCAATATGCGGGTCGACTACTTCGACCCGATAGTGGGTCCGCGCTTCAGGATCGACAGCCGGCTCGAGCACAAGCGAGGTCGAACGGTGTTCGTGTCGACGCGCTTCATGCAGGACGGGCAGCTCGCGGTCCACGCACTCACGACCATGCGGGAGATGCCTTCCGACCGGCTCCTCGGCGACGCCTGACCTTCCTTCCTGCCGTGGTACGACCCGGTACACGCCACGCGCCAGAGGGTCAGGCCGACAGCACGCCGGTACGCTTCCCCGATGGCTCTCTATGACATCCCGATCAATGCGCTCGACGGCACCCCTCTCGATCTCCACCAGTTCGACGGACGCACGGTGCTCGTCGTCAACGTGGCATCGAAGTGCGGCCTGACGCCCCAGTACGAGGGCCTCGAGAGACTCCAGAAGCAATACGAGGACCGCGGTTTCAGCGTGCTCGGCGTGCCGTGCAACCAGTTCGGAGGCCAGGAGCCCGGCAGTGCCGACGACATCAGGACGTTCTGCTCCACGAACTACGGCGTGACGTTCCCGATGACCGAGAAGGTGGACGTGAACGGAGAGGATCGCCATCCGCTGTACCGACGGCTGACAGAGGTCCCGGATTCGCAAGGAGCAGTAGGCGACATTCAGTGGAACTTCGAGAAGTTCCTCGTCTCTGCCGATGGACGGATCAGCCGTTTCCGCCCGCTCGTCGACCCGGAAGCGCCCGAGGTCCTCGAGGCGATCGAGGCCAACCTCGGAGGCTGACGCCAGCGCCCGCCAGCCACTCTCGAGTCGAACGATCGCGATGACCGGACCAGCGCGCGGCGATCTCTTGGCCCGCTCCGGGATCATCGTTCCGGAGCGGGCGCTGACGTGGCGTTTCTCTCGGAGCAGCGGCCCAGGCGGCCAGCATGTCAACAAGGCCGACACCCGGGTCGAGCTCCTGTGCGACCTTCGCCGGCTCGGAGGGCCGTCCGAGCTCGTCGGCCGCGTCCGCGAGTCCCTCGGGGAGGAGGTCCGGGTGGTGGCTGCGAGCGAGCGATCGCAAGCAGCCAACCGGACCGAGGCGGAGCGCCGGTTGCTCGTGCGCATCGACGCGGCCGCGCGCCGGCGCCGACCGCGCCGGGCAACTCGTCCGAGCCGGGCCGCGGTCGAGGCGCGCCTCCAGGAGAAACACCGCCAATCACAACGCAAATCCCTCCGCCGCGCCCGGCCCGAGGAATGACCCGATGAACGACGAGTTTGGTGGCACGATGATGCAGATGTGCTGCGGTACGGCACGATCCGTTTCGTATGCACCCATCTCGTTACGGGTATCCGCGCTACCAACGCCCCCCACACGCGAGCAACCGGGGCGCCAGGGGAAAGGTCCTACGTGAGTCCTGACGACGCGAACGACCAGTTGCGCAGCGGGCAGGTGCTCGCGGACCGGTACCGCGTCGAGCGGATCATCGGCCGTGGCGGGATGGCAGAGGTGTACGAGGGGCATGATGACCGCCTCGCCCGGGCCGTCGCCCTGAAGGTCCTGCGCGCGAGGTACGGGTCGGATCCGGGACTCCGTCATCGTTTCGAAGAGGAGGCCAAGGCAGCGGCCCTGGTCTCCCACCCGAACATCGTGGCTGTCTACGACGCCGGCGAGGACGACTCGAAGGCGTACATCGTCATGGAGCTCGTGCGGGGAGAGACTCTGCACGACCGCATCGCGCGCGGGCCTCTCGACGCCGCCTACGCCCGGTCCATCGGAGTACAGGTCCTCGACGCGCTCGGTGCCGCCCACGCAAGAGGAGTGCTCCACCGGGACATCAAGCCGGCCAACGTCCTCATCACGCCGGGCGGGCAGGCGAAGGTCACCGACTTCGGGATCGCGAAGGCCATCCACCCATCCCCCGATGCCGATCCGACGACCATGAACATGGTCCTCGGCACGCCTTCGTACCTCGCTCCCGAGCGTGCACAGGGCCTACCCGCCACGGTGGCCTCGGACCTCTGGGCCGTCGGGGTGCTGCTGTACGAGGCCGTGACGGGAGCAAAGCCGTTCGAAGGCGACAATCCGATCGCCATCACACTCGCGGCGCAGCAGGCGCGGCACGTGCCAGTGCTCGAGCGCCGGCCCGATCTCGACGAAGTGTTGGCAGCAGTCATCGAGCGGTCGATCGATCCCGAGCCGCGCGCTCGGTACTCGTCGGCCGCCGAGATGGCCGAAGCGTTGCGGGGCGAGGAGCCCGAGACGACGCAGGTGCTCGTCGCAGCAGGGGCAGCCGGGACCGCAGCCGCAGCCGCCGCCGGGGCCGCAGCCGCAGCCGGGGCCGCAGCCGCCGGCACTGCCGCGGTCGGCGCAGCGACCACCCGAGTGAGCGCCACGGGTGCGGAGACCACCCGCGTGGGCGCGACAGGTGCGCCAACCCAGCGTGCCTCGAGTGACGAACAGCCGTCGACCGCCGGTCCGCCCCGCTCCAAACGTGGCCTCGCCGTCCTCATCGGAGCAGCCGTCGCGGCCCTCCTCGGCGGGATCCTCGCGCTACTCCTCACCTCGACCAATGGACCTTCGCCCGGCCCGGGCACGATACCGAGCACGACGACGCACTTCGACGGCTCGACCTCCACGACGGCCAAGCAGACGACGACGACGAGCACCACGAGCACCACGAGCACCACGAGCTCGACGAGCTCGACGAGCACTTCCTCGTCGACCACCTCGACGACTTCCGCTAGCACGACCACCTCGACGACGAGCAGCACGACCTCCACCACGTCGACGTCGAGCACGACGACATCGACGACGACCACCTCCACCGTCCCGTCGGCGGGGAGACCTGCCTAGCCCGCCTGTTTCACGCCGAGCCCACGAGTCGGCTCGAACCAACAAAGCACCGCGGTGCGGTGCGTGCGGAAGGTCGGCGATCGTCGCGTACCCGCTTTGAGGCGCGAGGCATC
>JAKCCH010000005.1:0-30069 GCA_021838945.1 Actinomycetes bacterium | reverse complement strand
GTCGGCGGGGAGACCTGCCTAGGACCTCTCGCGACGAGCAATCACGCACGTGGCGGCCCGATGAAATCGCTCAAGTACCGGCCCTCGACGTCCGATGATCTCTGTAACGGATGGGGGCAGTCGAGTGGCCCGGGGGTTGAAGTTCGGTCCCCGGGCCTGCTCGCGTCTCGAGCCCGTTGCGGGTCCTGCGAGGTGGTGCGACACCGGCCGACGGCGCCGCACGCCTCGACTTTCAGGACGCGCTAAGGCGAAGGCTCACGATCGCAGCTTCGCCGCGGCCCGCGGTGAGTCACCAACGGGCACGTCGAAGCTCCACACCACCACCCGAGTGCGCTCGCCGAGAAAGAGGTCCCTGCTGAATTCGACCGGTCGTCCCTCGCGGTCGAACGCGACGCGCTCGACGAGCAGTAGTGGCGTGCCGGGCGTGACGTCGAGCAACCGGGCGGTCCTGCGGTCCGCGACGACCGGCTCGAACATCTCACGCCCGTGGGTCGGAGCGCGCCCGTACTGTTCTTGCAGCAAGTCGTAGAGGGCGCCGTCGAGCGGGTGGCCGAGCAGGTCCGGGAAGTCCACCTCGGCGAAAAAGCAGTGCTCCAGAGCGACCGGCACCCCGTTCGCAAGGCGAACTCGCTCGAGTGAGATCACCGGGTCGCCGTTCTCGAGCTCGAGGGCTTCCGCCACCTCTGGCTCGGCCGCCAACAGCGTTGCCTCGTAGAGCTCGGAGCTCGCCACGACACCGGATCGCCGCATTTGCTCGGTGAAACCGGCGAACGTAGTCAAGTCACGCTCGACCGGCGCCTCGCGCACGAACGTGCCGCCGCGTCGCCCGACCCGTCGGTCAAGGAGCCCGCGGTGCTCGAGCACTGTCAGGGCATGCCGCAGCGTCAGCCGGCTGACACCGAGGCTGACGGCGAATACGGGCTCGGCGGGAAACCGGTGGCCGACCGGATAGCGACCCGATCGGATGTCGGCCTCGACTGCCTCGGCGATCTGAAGGTAGAGCGGCCGGGCATGGCGCTGCAGCTCGGGCGCCTCTCCTGGCAAACTGACGCCCAATCGCTGCATGACGGCAGTCTTGCCGATACGGCGGCGGGGAGACGAGACTACACCTCCGTTCTACTCAGGGCTGTGCCAGAACGTTCCCCCACAGCACCGTGTAGCCGATCAGACAGAGCTGCACGCCGGCAGCTCTAGCGAGTGCCTGTGCGTCTCGCTGCGCCCGTCTGGCCCGGCTCCGCCCAGTGCCTGAGGAGCGGAGGGTAGCCGACCCTCACTCCGTGATCCCACGTCAATATCTCCCATGTGCCGAAGTGATACACGTGTGACGGCGGGCCGAAAGATGCCGATGCAGTCGTCTCGTTGATGCCTCTCCTCGACCCGGGCGAGTCGACGAGCAAGAACTGAAACGATCCCTCGTACCAGGCCGAGTCTGCCTCGTCCTGCATCGGCACGATCTTGCGGTGTGAGTCGAGGACGGGGCGGACCGCGACCGACCCTTGGCTGTCGACTGTCACGATCGAGGCCGGCCAGTATCCGGCGATCCCTCGCCGAAGGTGGTGTGCTTCGAGCCAGACGACGAGCCGGCTCTCTGTCTGGTAGCTGTCGGCGTGGCTGAGCTGCAGTCCGAGCGTGCCGGCCAACCCGAGAAGAGCAACCCCTGCGACTCCGATGACGACGCGGCGGCCGGAGGACGCGAGGCGGGGCAACAACTGTGCCACGACACGCGCCGTGAGAACGCTGGCGAACAGGAGGCTGACAGTCATGTATCGGGCGTCCCGTAGACCGAGCGTCGCCTCGAGCATGAACGAGCAGGCCGCACCCAGCACGCCCAACACCAACAGGTCGTCGAGGATCCTCGGATCAGGAGATGTCGAGGCCGACCCGGTGCCGAACACCATCCGGCGTATCAACCAGTAGACGCCGCTGAGGAGGCTGGCGGTGACGGCCAGGGCTCCGAGCAGATGCCACCACTGCCCGGCCAACGGGATCTCGTAGCCGCCCCAGCTCCGAGATCCACCGAGGAAATCGGCATACACCGCCAGCATGTTCTTGAAGCTGCCTGCGAGGTGGCCGAGAGGCACCGCACCGTGGGTAGGAGACCACTGAAAGCCCCCCAGCGCGATCTTGGCCGCCTGGAGGAGCACAAGCAGTGCAATGGAGCCCGCACCGGCAGCAACAAGCGGCGCTCCCGCCCTCAAGCTTCGCTCCCGGATCATCGAGACGACCCCGGCCACGGCCACGGGCAACACTCCGTACGCGATCATCTCGAGATCGCCGAGAGCGCCGATGGCCAAGACGACCACGGCGGCCACCCATCCGATGTCGAACTTGGCACGCCTGAGCGCAACGAATCCGAGCAGCGCCAGCAGGGCGGTCCCGACGTGATAGGCGCCGGCAGTCAGATAGAACTCCATCATCGGGGCCGCGAAGACTGTGAGCGCGACCAGCGTCACGACAGCCGCGATGGCGGCCTGCCGGCCCCGCGTCTCCCGTGTCGCTGCCAGCGCTCCCGCACCGACGAAGAGCGCCGTCATCACAGCCGGCTGAAGCTGCATGAGCACTCCGTGCAATCCGACGAACGGAATGAGCAGCGCCGACAACGCGGCGTCGGTGGACCAGTACGAGGAAACCGGCAGGGTCCATCCGTGCAGCAGCAGATTGCCCCGGGTCATCGCCTGCCCCTCGAGGATGGCGGTCGCCTTGTCGGGCATTCCGGGAAAGCCGTGCACCGACTCGAGATAGAAGACGATCGTCAGGCCGGCCAAGCCGAGAAGGGTCACACCGACGCGCTGCCCCCAAGAGAGGAGGAAGGCAGAAGGAAAGCTCGGAGCTGAGGAGGTCGTGCGTGTCGACGGCGCAGCCATTCTCCGTTCCACCGTACCTGGGAGGAGCTCGTCACCCGAAACGGCGCTCTGGTGGCCGAGCTCCGGCCGGTTCAGCAGCCGCGGGCGGATCCCGCCTCACCGGCAGTTGCTCGTCGTGAGACGGCTGCCGAGCTCGATGTGGTAGGCGGACGCCTCAGTCCTAGAAGCGCGCCATCCCGATGATGTCCGACACGTGGGGCCGGCCGAGCCACTTGGCGGCACCGAAGCGGAAGACAGACCCGTTGGCGGCTGCGAGCCAGTAGCCTTCGTGCAGGAGACACCCGGGGTGCCGTGGGAACATTGCCCGCGGTGCGGAGCCCGACGATCACGCAGTGCACGGTGTCGTGGCACGAGACGCCGTGCAGATTCGTGGTGACAGGGCTCGTCTGGGGGACCCACGTCGACCCACCGTTGGAAGTGTGCAGGACGGTGCTGCGTTCTCCGACGACGACGCAGACACTCGTGGTCGGACAGGAGACGCCGTAGAGCGGATCGGATGCGCCGGATGCCTGTGCCGTCCAAACGGCTCCCCCGTCGGTCGTGTGCAGGATGGTCCCGGCGTTCCCGAGGATGAAGCAGGTGCTCACCGCCGGGCAGGAGACTCCCCACAGTTTCTCGGAGGTCCCCGACGTCTGAGACTTCCAGGTCACCCCGCCGTTCGTGGTGGCAAGGATCACGCCGGTATTCGCGGTCTTTTCGTAGCCCGTGACGATGCAGTCAGACGTGCTCGCGCACGAGATCGCGTGCAGCACCTCCCCACACCTCGCCCACGTGGCCGCAGGGGAGCCTCCCTGCCACCTCCCACTCCCGGCCCCGCCACCACTTTCAACGCCCAGCCCAGGCAAGGGGAACAGGGAGGGCGGAGGTCCAGGCAGGCAGACTGTCGACGCGGTTCCGCCCACCCCTTTCCGCCTTAGCCTCCCGCTGCAGCCCGATGTCGTGTGGTGGGCCGTAGAGGACTCGAACCTCTGACCCCCTGCGCGTCATGCAGGTGCGCTACCAGCTGCGCCAACGGCCCGTGAGTGCACGAATCTACCACCGGCGCGCGACGCCGCAGCCGGCCCGCTCGACTGCTGACCGGCAGTGGCGTGGCCGCGACCCAGGAGAAACGGCGCCGAAGATAGATTGACCGGTCGTGCGCAGTGTCCCGGGGCCCTCCGACCCCGAGATCTCGGACCCGTCTGGATTGAATCCCGTCCTTGTCGATCATGGCGTCACGGTCCCGGGACGATCGGGAGCCGAGCAGGAGATCGGCGAGGGGGCCTTCGCCCTCGGGAGCGACTCGACTCCGCCGAGGCATGAGGAGCGCCTGCCGGGCGGGCGCCGGCGTCCGGTGCTCCCCACGAGGACCGGCAGTCGCACAGCCGCGCTGTTCGGCCTCCTCGCCATCCTCGGCACGATGGTGTTCCTGATCGCCGAGCTGCGACCCGATCTCCTCTTCGGCCCGGGGATCGACGTCGGAGGCGACAACGGTGGTCACATCGCGGCGCCCTACTACCTCATCCACTACCTCCTGCCGCACGGGAGGTTGACCGGATGGGACCCGTGGTGGTTCGACGGCTTCCCCCTGTACGTCTTCTACTTCCCGCTCCCGGCGCTCCTCGTCGCCATCGGCTCCGTGCCCTTCTCGTACGCCGTCGCCTTCAAGCTCGTCACAGTCCTCGGGACGGTGACCCTTCCGCTCTGTGCGTACGCGTTCGGCAAGCTGGCGGCATTCCGGCGCCCCGTGCCCGTGCTGATGGCTGCCGCGACGCTGCCCTTCCTCTTCAACACGAGCTACACCATCGACGGCGGCAACATCGCCTCGACGATGGCGGGCGAGTTCTCGTTCAGCTTGGCGATGAGCTCGGGACTGTTGTTCCTCGGCGTCGTGGCGTACGCGCTCCGCACCGGAAGGGGGAGGGCGCTCGCAGCGCTCCTGTTCGGGATCACGTGCCTCTGCCACGTCGTCCCGGCGCTGGGGTTCGCCGGGGCCGCGGTGCTGATGGCCCTGTTCACCCTGCGGCCGTCGAGCATCCCCCGTGCACTCTTCATCGTCGCTCCGATCGGCATCGTGGGAGCCCTCCTCGCGGCATGGTGGCTGCTCCCCTTCGCCGCAGACCTGCAGTACTCCTCTTCGATGAACTACCAGCCGGTCGGCGGCCCGGGGTGGCACTGGTTCACGGACAACTTCCTGCCACAGGGTTACCTCTTCGTGCTCATCCCCGCCGCGCTCGGCGCCCTCTGGTCGATCTTCGCGAGGAACCGGACGGCGTTCACGTTGACCGTCTCTTCGATGCTCTCTGTCGCCGCGTTTCACTGGCTCCCCTCGGGCCTCGTCTACAACGCCCGGTGGATGCCCTTCTGGTTCCTGTTCGCGGCGCTTCTCGCTGCTTATGGATTGGGCGAGGTGTTCCGGTTCCTCGGCCGGTACGGCGCTCCTTCGATCGCCGCCTCCCTCGCGGTGCTCCTCATCACGCCAGGAGCTCTCGTCGGCTCTGTCTTCACCGGCGGTCTGGAGGGGAACGGCTTTCTCGGGCAGACAGCCCCGAGCGGCCACACCCAGGTGTCCGGCTGGATCGAGTGGAACTACAGCGGCCTCCAGGCGAAGTCGGGATGGCCCGTCTTCCAGGACATGGTCCGGCTGCTCGATCGCGCCGGGCGCCGGTACGGATGCGGTCGCCTGCAGTACGAGTACCTCTCGGAGACGACCGACCCCTTCGGCTCCACCGAGGAGATGATGTCGCTGCCCATGTGGACGAACGGGTGCATGCAGACGACCGACGGCATCTACTTCGAGTCTTCCACGACGACCCCGTTCCACTTCCTCGATGTGAGCGAAGTGTCCCAGGACGGTGAGTCCCCCGACCCTGTCGCCGGGCTGTCCTACCCCGGGTTCAACCTCGTCGACGGGATCCGCCATCTGCAGTTGATGGGCGTCCGCTACTTCCTCGCAATGTCACCCCCGGTGGAGGCGCTGGCGAACGCCGACCCTGCGCTCGTCCGGATCGGATCGGCACCGAGCTTCCCAGGACCGATCAACGGCCAGCAGGTTCGGGATCCACACGTCGTGCTGTACCTCGTGAAGCACGCGCCCCTCATCGTCCCTCTCAGCCACCTGCCCGAAGTGGAGCCTGCGAGCAAGGTCAGATGGCTCGACGTCAACCTCAAGTGGTACGAGGACGAGCGCTACTGGCCGGTGTTCCTCGCTCGCTCGGGACCGTCGACATGGCCGCGAGCCCGTCCGGGGACTCTCGTACCACCATCGCAGGGCGTCCCAGCCGAGCGCACCCGAGTGAGCGGGGTGCGCCTCGGCAACTCTTCCGTCTCCTTCGACGTCACCCGGACCGGCACGCCCGTGCTCGTCAAGATCCCGTACTTCCCGAACTGGACGGCCTCGGGTGCCAACGGACCTTATGAAGTCTCCCCGAACCTCATGGCCGTCGTGCCGACGTCCCACCACGTGACGCTCAGTTACGGCACGACGAGCGCCGACTGGGGCGGCAAGATCGCATCCCTCGCCGGGCTCGGCGGCCTCGTGGCACTGGGCCTCGCCAGGCCGACATCGCCCGCCATGGCGGAGGGTCGATCCACTCCGCCGGACGTCCCACCGGGACCGGCGGCGCCCTTCGGCGAGCCCCCCGCCGTCACCGATGCCGAGTGCGAGAGGGACCGGGACGCAGCCGACGAGCATGACGGTGCAACAGAGACGGAGTCCGGGACCACGGATCCGGAGCCACGACCTTCCGATCTGCCGATCGTGTCAGTCGTGCTGCCGGCTCACAACGAGGAGGCGCTGCTCCGCACGACAGGAGAGGCGTTGCTCGCCTCACTCTCGACGACCGGGCTCTCGTTCGAGATCATCGTCGTCGAGAACGGCTCGGAAGACGGCACCGCCGCCCAGGCGCGCGAGATGACCGAAGCTCATCCCGAGCTGCGGCTCATCCGGCTCGTGACGGCGGACTACGGGGCCGCTCTGCGAGCGGGGTTCCTGGCGGCGCGAGGGCGCTACATCGTGAACTTCGACGTCGACTACTACGACGCCGCCTTCCTCGAGGCTGCCGTCGGCGTCCTCGGCCGCAACGAGGCATCCATCGTCCTCGCCAGCAAGCGGGCGGAAGGCTCGACCGATCGGCGCCCCCTCCACCGTCGGGTGCTCACAGCCGGCTTCACGCACCTCATGCGGTCGCTGCTCGGCCTGCCCGTCAGCGACGCTCACGGCATCAAGGCGCTCGACCGCCGGGCCGTGCTCCCGGACGCGGCCGCTGCGCAGATGACGGGGCCCCTCTTCGACGTCGAGCTCGTCGCGCGGGCACATCGCCGGGGACTCACCATCCTCGAGGTGCCGACATCGGTGCGCGAGATCCGGCCGGCCCGCACGGGGGTGATGCGCAGGAGCATCCAGTCCCTGGTCGGCCTCCTGCGGCTGCGTTGGCTGCTCGGCCCGAGCCGCCCAGCCTGAGCCGCCCGAGCCTGACTCGCCGGCCCGTTCGAGCCGCCCCGGCTCGCCTCAGGGGCGCAGCTCTGCGACCGCGCGCTCGATGAATTCGGCCGGTCCGAGAGCCGGCGCGCACAGGAAGCCCTGGTACATGTCGCAGGCCGTCGCCTCCAGTGCGGCCAGCTGGTTCTCGCTCTCGACGCCCTCGGCGACGACCTCGAGTCCGAGCGCGTGAGCGAGATTGACGACGCTTGCGACGATGACGGCGTCCTCTGGGCTCGTCGTCAATTCGTCCACGAAAGACTTGTCGATCTTGATCGCGTCGAGCGGGAACCTCCTCAAATAGCTCAACGAGGAGAAACCAGTCCCGAAGTCGTCGATCGCCAACCGCACACCCAGGTTCTTCAGCCGCCGGAGCACCCCGAGGGCGGTTCCAGGGTCGGTCATGAGAGCGCTCTCGGTGATCTCGAGCATGAGTCGGTTGGGTTCGATCCCCGTGTCCATGAGCACCTGGCGCACGACCGGCACCAGCTCGGGGTCGGCGAGCTGTCGAGCCGAGAGGTTCACCTCCATCACGTCGATGATCGGGGCTCGGAGCTCTCGCTCGGCTTGGAGCGCCCACTCCTGGTAGGCCTCGCACGCCATGCGGAGTACCCGCTTGCCGAGCGGGACGATGAGACCGGTGACCTCAGCAGTGTGGATGAACTGGGAGGGCAGGATGATCCCGTGAACCGGGTGGCGCCACCGGACGAGAGCCTCCACGCCGACGAGGCGCCGATCGGTCAGGGACAGCACGGGTTGGTAGTGGACCTCGAACTCGTCGCCCGCGAGGGCGACGTGCAACGAGCTCTCGGGATGGTCCCGCGCGACCAGGCCGGGACGAAGCGAGTCCGCGTATCGCTCGATGCGGCTCCCGCCACGATGCTTGGCCAGGGCCGCCGCGATGCCGGAGTTCGCTACGAGCTCGCCAAGATCGTCGGGCCGCTCCGAGACGAGCACCCAGCCGAAGCTGGCAGTTACGAACACCGGTGTCTCGCCCGCCAGGATCGGCTGGCGGAGCTCGTGCAGCAGCTGCTCGCTCATCTTGTGGACGCGCGACGGCACGTCGAATCCCTCGAGCATGACGAGGAACTCGTCAGCAGCGAAACGTGCGACGATGTCGTCCGACCCGACGACCGCCTCCAAACGGCCCGCGACCTCCCGCAGCACGTGGTCCCCGACGTCGTGGCCGAGCGTGTCGTTGACGGTGTGGAAACGGTCGAGGTCGACCTTGACGATGGCGAGCTCCCCCGGACGAACCTCGAGGCGGTCGAGGGCGAAGGTCGCGAGGTAGGTGAACATCGCACGCGTCGGGAGTCCCGTCAGCGCGTCGTACAGGTCGGGTGGCGAGTTCGCACCGCCCCGTCGGCGCGCGCTCACTGCGTCGCGCGGCGCCGGTGCATGGACGCATGATATTGCACCGCTATCTCCACTTGCGGGATGGTCGAGAGCCGTTGCACATGAAGCTGAAAGCCACCGGACGCTCGCTAACCTCGCTCACCGTGCCGAACGATCTGGCGCACATGCCCGGGCCACGCCGGCATCGGAAGGTGTACAAGACGAAGCGCCGCTCGCTGTTCGGTCGGGGTAGCCACTCACGCTCGTTCGGCAGCAGCGGGCTGCCCCCGTTCGAAGGTCGCGAGCGGCGGCTCTTCCGGGCGCGCTCGAGGGGTGGGCTCGGGCAGAGGCGCACGGGGCGGCGCTGGCCGAAGCGCGTCCTCATCGGCTCTCTGTCGCTCGTCGTCGTCCTGGTCGTCCTCGCGGTGGCGGAATACGTGTACGTGGACACCAAGCTCGGAGACATCCACCGCGAGGCCGTCTCCACCCTCACCCCTACCAAGGCCGGCCAACCTCTCGACGTTCTGCTCGTCGGATCCGACTCGCGGTCCTGCGACACCGCCGCCCAGGCGGCAGCTTTCGGCAGCAAGACGACCGTCACGGGGCAGCGGTCGGACACGCTGCTCGTCGCACGTTTCTTGACCGATGGCCACATCGAGATGCTGTCGATCCCCCGCGACCTGTGGGTGCCGATCGCGGGGACCGGAGGCTCCTCGAAGATCAACTCGGCGTTCAACAACGGGCCAGGCCCGCTCGTCGCCACCATCCAGCACGACTTGCACATCCCGATCAACCACGTCGTCATGACCAACTTCTGCGGCTTCCCGAGGATGGTCAACTCGCTCGGCGGCATCTACATGGACTTCCCGGTGCCGGTCACCGACCGGTACACCGGGCTCAGGGTGTTCCACCCGGGATGCCAGCTCGTCGACGGCCTCGAGGCGTTCCAGGTCGTGCGGAGCCGCCACCTCTACTACTTCGAGCACGGCCACTGGAACTACGACGGGATGAGCGACTTCTCGCGCATCAAGCGGCAGCAGGCGTTCTTCCACGCGCTCCTCGACCGCGTGCACACAGTGATCCCGGACGTCTTCCGCCTGAACAGCTTCCTCGGGTCACTCGTGTCGAGCGTGGCCGTCGACTCGGGTTTCTCGGCCAACGCGATGCTCGCTCTCGGGTGGAGCTACCACTCCCTCAGCACGTCGAACCTCGTGACCTCCACGCTGCCGGTGTCGAACGCCGTGATCCAGGGTCAGGATGCACTGCTGCCGGTGCCGCAGGATGCGACGGTCATCCACGCCTTCCTCGCAGGCGACACGAAGTCCTTCGCCGTCGCCCTCGGCGCCCCGCACCACGATGCGGTGCTGACGAGCGCCCCCGTCATCAACAACAACGCGCTGCAGGAGCCCTGGAACCCCTACCCCTGCAGCCCCTGAGCTTTCGCCTCGTTCGACACACGGACGAGCTCGTCGAGCTTGGCCTGAGCCGCTCCGGTGTCGATCAACGATCCGGCACGCTCGATGCCCGAGGCCAGATCGGGCGCTTTTCCCGCGACGACCAGGGCTGCGGCGGCGTTCAGCAGCACGAAGTCCCTCTGTGGGCCCTCGTCGCCTCTGAAGACGGCCTCGAGCAGCTCCGCGTTCTGCGCCGGCGTGCCACCCCTCAGATCCTCCGGCTCGGCCGGCGACAGTCCGAGTGCCCCGGCGTCCACCTCGTAGCACGAGCGCTCGTAGCTCGCAGCGGCGGTGCGACGGCGCGTCTCGAGAACGGTGGAGCCGGTGACGGTCGAGAGCTCGTCGAGGCCGTCATGGCCGTAGACGATCATCGCGTGCTCGCTACCGTTCGCCTCGAGCACGTCGAGCATGCGCACGGCCATGCGCCTGTCGCCGACGCCGATCAACTGCCTCGTCGCGCGAGCAGGGTTGGCAAGCGGGCCGAGGAAGTTGAAGACCGTCGGCACACCAAGCTCGCGGCGTACCGGGGCGGCGTAGCGCATGGCCGGGTGGAACCGGGGTGCCAGGCAGAAACCGATCCCCGCTTCCTCCACACACCTCGCCACTCCGGCCGGGCCGAGGTCCACCACCACGCCCAGCGCCTCGAAGACGTCTGCCGAGCCGGAGATCGAGCTCGAGGCACGGCCTCCGTGCTTGCAGACCCGTGCACCTGAAGCGGCCACGATGACCGCCGCCATCGTGGAGACGTTGATCGTCCCGCTCCGGTCACCCCCGGTCCCGCACGTGTCGACGAGACCGGGGCCGAGCTCGATCCGCTCGGCGCGCCCGCGCATCGCTTCGACGAACCCGCCGATCTCCTCGGAAGTCTCACCCTTGGTGCGAAGCGCCGCCGCGAACGCGGCGATCTGGGTCGGCGCTGCCTCACCCGAGAGGACTGAGTCGAAGACCGCGACGGCGTGATCGCGGGGCAGATCCTCCCCCGACATGAGGCGCGCCAGCACACCGGGCCAACCGCCGATGTCGGCGAGCGTCGTCAAGGGTGTCGTCGATCCCCGAGCCGGTTCGGCCGTCAGTCCCACCAGAGGTGATGGTCGAGCACGCCGCGCGCGATCAAGCCGAGCTGCACCTGGGACGTGCCTTCCACGATGGTGAGCTGCCTCGCATCTCGGTACCAGAGCTCGGTCGGGTGGTCCTTCATGTAGCCGGCGGCGCCGAGCAGCTGGACGGCGAGCCCGGAGGCACGGACGGCGACCTCACTCGCGTAGTACTTGGCCATCGAGAGGTACGGGACCCACTCGCGCGTGTACCTGCCCTGATCGGCCAACCAAGCGGACCGGTAGGTGAGCAGTCGGGCCGCCTCGACCTCGACAGCCATCTTCGCGATCTCCCACTGGATGCCCTGGAAGTCCGCGATGGTCCCGCCGAAGGCCTTCCGCTCCTTCACGTACTCGGTCGCGTACATGAGAGCGCCCTCGGCGAGGCCGATGCCGCGCGCCGCCACGATCGGCCGCATGGAGTTGAGGCCGAGCATCGCGAGGCGGAAGCCCCCGACCTCGCCGATCACGTTCTCAGGTGGCACACGGACGTCTTCGAGGACGAGCTCGCCCGTGTCGACGCCTCGCACGCCCATCTTGCGGTCGATCGATCCGACCGATACGCCGTCGGCCGGCCGGTCGACGATGAAGGCGGTGATCGAGTCGTGCCGCCGACTCGAGGGATCTCCGGTCTTGGCGAACACCGTGTACCAGTCCGCCTGGACGACGCCCGACATCCAGCACTTGACGCCGTTCAGGACGAAACCTCCGGCCCGCTCCGGATCAGGGGTGGCGCGGGTCCGCATCCCCGCCACGTCGGACCCGGCGCCGGGTTCGGAGAGGCCGAAGGCGGCGCGTTGCGACCCGTCCGCGATGCCCGGCAGGTAGCGCTTCTTCTGCTCCTCGGACCCGGCGATCATCACCGGGCCGGTCGGGAGCCTCGTGAGGAGCAGCATGAGCGCGGCCGTGTTCGAGTACTTCGCGACCTCCTCGATCGCGACGGTGAGGCCGAGGATGCCGGCGCCCGAGCCGCCGTACTCCTCGGGGATGCACAGCCCGAGGAGCCCGGCGGCCGCGAACGCTTCGAAGAGGTCGGCCGGGTACTCGCCCGTCTCGTCGATCTCGCGGGCGCGCGGTTGCACCTTGTCGCGCGCGAGACGCCGGACGGACGACTGCAGCTCTGTCAGCTCGTCAGGAAGGGTGAAATCCACGCCGGCAGGCTACTGCTCGCCGGGCAGCACCTTCTCCCGTCGCCGGGCTGCGCGTCGGCTCAGGCCGACCTGCGGCGCTGCCGCAGGATCCGGCGGCGCTCGCGCTCGGTGGCCCCGCCCCAGACGCCTTCACGCTCACGCACGGCCAGCGAGTGCTCCAGGCAGGCTTGGCGCACCGGGCACGCGTCGCAGACAGCCTTGGCTTCCCAGGCGTCCTCGTCGGATGCTGGGTAGAAGATGTCGGGATCGAGACCCCGGCATGCGGCTCGGCTGCGCCAGGTGGCGTTCATTGCTGGTCACTTTCTCGGGCGGTGCGCGACGCAAATCAACGCACATCATCAGGATTCCCCGTCCCACGCCGTCGGCTCGACAGCCGGCAGACCCGGGGGAAGACGATTATCCATGAGCGCCGCAGCCTTTGTCAACACCTCACGCGGATGAGGACTATGATCCGCCGCTCACCAGTCCGAGGCGATGGAGGCTCTCGTGACGTCGGGCAACTCGGTCTCGAACTGATAGCCGGGGTGCTCCACGGCGAGCGCGACAGGACCCTCGACGAAGCGGCGCTGCTGCTCGGTGTCGAGAGCGAAACGTATGTAGTGCACCGATGCCGTCACCTCCTCCCTCGTCAGCTGCGACTCGTGGGACGCCTCGACGGTGGCGCCCACGGTCTCTTCTGGGCCGCCATCGGCACCGCCGAGACGGAGCTCGACGGAGCGCTCGATCCCGACGAGCTTCGGCAGCCACTCGCGCAGCTGCTGCTCGGTCGTCAGCTCGATGAAGAGCGTGAGACACAGCTCGCCCGGGCCCGGGACGAGGGGGTTGTAAGCCTCGAGCTCCGCCTCGATCTGCTCGTCGGTGAACATGCGTTCGGCCCGCGCCATCTCCTGCACCTGGAAGCGCATCGTCGTGCGGTTCTCGAACACGACGGTGACGATGGGTCCGACCGGCACGCGCCGGATCTTCTTCAGCGCGATGACCTCGGCCCGGAAGGCTTCCCGCTCGCGCTCGTAAGCCCTCAGATCGACGATGTCGTCGAGCGTCAGCGGCCCGCGTCCGCCCATCAGCTCAGCGCGTCGAGGCCCTTCTGGAAGCGGCCGGCGTGGCTCTTCTCGGCGCGAGCCAGTGTCTCGAGCCACTCGGCGACGTCCTCGAAGCCCTCGTCCCTCGCCGTCTTGGCGAAGCCCGGGTACATCTCGGTGTACTCGTAGGTCTCGCCCACGATCGCGGAGCGAAGGTTGTCCTCTGTCTTTCCGACGGGCTCTCCTGTCACCGGGTCGCCGACCGCCTTCAAGAAGTCGAAGTGACCGAACGCGTGGCCGGTCTCACCCTCGGCCACCGAGCGGAAGAGGGCGGCCACGTCCGGGTAACCCTCGATGTCAGCCGCCTGGGCGAAGTACAGGTAGCGGCGGTTCGCCTGGCTCTCCCCGGCGAACGCCTCCTTCAAGTTCTTCTCTGTCTGCGTGTTCGCGAGCCCTGCCACGGGTGCCTCCTCGATCTTGTTGATAGTGACTCAAAACTTAGGTTCATTCTAAACCAATGGGACTCCGCGGCGTGCTGCGTGGCAGGCTGTCGAGGATGCCGAGCACGCCCGCGACAGTCTTTCACCGTGACGTCGCCCTCGAACAACTGACCTCGGAGGAGTTCGACGTCCTCGTGATCGGAGGCGGCATCACCGGTGCCGGTGTGCTGCTCGACGCTGCGAGCCGCGGGCTCAAGGCGGCGCTCGTCGAGCGGGACGACTTCGCCTCGGGTACGTCCTCGAAGTCGTCCAAGCTCGTGCACGGTGGCCTGCGCTACCTCCAGCAGCGGGAGTTCGCCCTCGTCCACGAGAACCTCGTCGAACGCCACCGACTGCTCCACAACGCACCGCACCTGGTGGAGCCGCTCGCGTTTCTCATCCCGTTGTTCGGCAAGGGCGGCGTCGTCGACCAGACCGTCGTCCGGGCGTTCTCCGCCGCACTCTGGATGTACGACGTCGGCGGTGGCTGGCGGATCGGCAAGCGCCACCGCAAGATCAGCGCGGACGAGCTCGCCGCACACCTGCCGACGCTGCGACAGGACAGGCTGGTCGCCGGCTTCTTGTACTACGACGCCCGCACCGACGACGCCCGCCTCACCCTCGCCATCGTGCGCACGGCCGTGCTCTCCTTCGGGGCGGTCGCCTGCAACCACGCCCGCGTCGTCTCTCTGGTCCACGATGCCTCGGGGCAGGTCCGCGGCGCTCGTCTCGAGCCCGAGGCCGGTGCGAGCCCGGTCGAGGTGAAGGCCCGAGCCGTCGTGAACGCGACCGGCGTGTGGGCAGACGAGGTCCGCGCGCTCGAGCCGGGGAACGAAGGGGGGACGCTCCGGCCCGCCAAGGGCATCCACCTCACGGTCTCGCGCGAGAAGCTCCCCTGCGACGTCGCCGCTGTCATCCCCGTCCCGAAGGACAAGCGGTCGATCTTCATCGTCCCGTGGGGCGAGCACACGTACCTCGGCACGACCGACACCGACTACGACGGCTCGCTCGACGATCCGCGGGTCGACGAGCGCGACGTCGAGTACGTGCTCGGCGCCATCAACGGCGTCGTGACGCACTCGATCACGGCCGAGGACGTGACGGGCAGCTGGGCCGGGCTGCGACCGCTTCTCGCGCATGCACCGGGTCGCTCGCGCGCCCCGAGCGCCCGCACCGCCGACCTCTCGCGCCGGCACCAGGTCACGACGTCGCCGACCGGCCTCGTCACCATCACGGGCGGGAAGCTGACCACCTACCGCAAGATGGCCGAGGACGCGGTCGGCGCGCTGAGCCCGGTGCTCGGTCACCTCCGCCCCGCGGCGACCCGACGGCTGCGGCTGCGAGGGGCCGAGGGCCTCGAGAGCGCCGAGGCGCTCGCCACCGCGATCGGGTCGAGCGACGCCGACGTGGCTGCGCACCTGCGCGCCCGGTACGGCAGCGAAGCTCGCGCCGTGCTCGGGCTCGTGTCAGAGCAGTCCGAGCTCGCACGACCTCTCGTGGCCGGGCTTCCGTATCTCGGTGCCGAGGTCGTGTTCGCGGTGCGCTACGAGATGGCGAGGACGGTCGAAGACGTGCTCGCGCGCCGGACCCGTGCATTGCTGCTCGACGCGACCGCCGCCCTCGAGGCAGCCCCCCGCGTGGCCGACCTGATGGCGGCCGAGCTCGGTTGGGAGGAGTCACAGCGCGACGAGGCGGTGGCGGCTTTCGCCGCCGTCGTCGCCACACAGCGCCCGCTCCACAGCGAGGCGGCGACATGACGGCTGCGACACCACCCATCGAATGGGGCAAGGAACCGGCCGACCTCGAGGACGCGTTCCCGCCGGCCGTGGCGGCGATCGATGACACCCTTGCCGGCCGTCTCGCCGCGACGGGCGCAGAGGTGCGGGTCGACGCCGCAGCGCGAGCCGAGGCCTCGCGGGACTGGTGGCCGCTCGCGCAGCGCTGGTCGCTCGTCGGTCGGGCACCGGCGCGCCCTGCCGCCGTCGTGCGGCCAAAGACGGCTGCCCAGACCGCTGCGGTCGTGCGCGTCGCCGCCGAGGCCGGCATCCCGGTCACAGCGACCGCCGGCCGAAGCGGCGTCTGCGGCGGCGCAGTGCCCGTCTTCGGAGGCATCGCGCTCGACTGTTGCGGGCTCACCGGTGTCACCGAGATCGACGACGAGTCCCTCCGCGTCACGGTGGCGGCGGGCGAGTTCGGTTCTGATCTCGAGGACCGCGTGCGGACTGCGGGCCTCACCATCGGCCACTTCCCGCAGTCGATGGCGCTCGCGACCGTGGGCGGCTGGATCGCCTGCAGGGGCGCCGGGCAGTACTCGACGCGGTACGGCAAGATCGAGGACATCGTCGCAGGACTCGAGGTGGTCCTCGCCGACGGGCGGATCGTCCGCACCGGTGCTCTCGCCGGCGCCGGCCCGCGCTCGGCGATGGGTCCGGACCTGACCCAGCTGTTCGTCGGCAGCGAGGGGACGCTCGGCATCGTGACTGCAGCATCGCTTCGAGCCCATCCCCTCGCCGGGCACGAGTCCCGCAGCGCCTTCGCGTTCCCGACGTTCGCGGCCGGCCTGGAAGCGCTGCGCCGGACGCTGCGGAGAGGCGCCACACCGGCTGTCCTGCGGCTCTACGACGAGCGCGAGTCCGGCCGCAGCTTCGACCTGCCCGGCACGAACGTCCTCGTCGCGCTCGACGAGGGGCACGAACCGATCGTCGAGGCCGCCATGTCAGTTCTGGCGGACTGTTGCCAGGACGAGGGAGCCACCCGCCTCGACGAAGGCCTCGTCGCCCGTTGGCTCGAGCATCGCAACGACGTGTCGGCCCTCGCCTCGCTCACCCGTGGTGGCATCGTCGTGGACACGATCGAGGTCGCCGCCTCCTGGTCTGCGCTGCCCGAGCTCTATGCCGACGCGACCTCGGGGCTCGCGCAGGTCGAGGGCTGCCTCAACGCATCCGCCCACGAATCGCACGCCTACCTCGACGGCGCCTGCCTCTACTTCACGTTCGCCGGCCGGGGTGAGGACCCGGCTGACGAGAGATGGGCGCTGCGTTTCTACGAGGAGTCGTGGAAGAGGGTCATGGAGGCGACGCGCCGGCACGGCGGGTCGATCTCCCACCACCACGGGATCGGCATCGTGCGCGGGCCGTTCCTCCGAGAGGCTCTCGGTGAGGGGTGGTCCGTCCTCCGGGCGCTCAAGTCGGCGCTCGACCCGGCCGGGATCCTCAACCCGGGAAAGCTCGGTCTCCCCTCCCCCTTCGGCGACGCCCCATCGGTCTCGGGAGCGCGGCTGGCATGAGCGACCAGATCCTCGTCGTCGACGTCGGCACGAGCGGCGTGCGCGCCACGGTCGTGGGTGAAGACGGGACCATCGGCCACGTCGAGCACGTCGAGGTCCTTCCGAGCTCGCCCGCCCAGGGATTCGTCGAGTTCGACCCCGGGGAGATGGCGAGAGCAGCCCTCGGCGTCGCCGGTGTCGCGCTCGATCGGAGCGGCCCCGTGTCTGCTGTCGGCATCGCCAACCAGCGGGCGTCGACGGTCCTCTGGGACCGCGCGACCGGTGAAGCGGTGGGGCCGGGCATCGGGTGGCAGGACCTGCGTACCGCCGGCATGTGCCTCATGCTCCGCGAGCAAGGGATCCGCTTGGCGCCGAACCAGTCCGCCACGAAGCTCGCGATGCTCCTCGACCTTGCCGACCCGGACCGCCGGCGCGACCTGTGTGCCGGGACCGTCGACACGTGGATGGCGTGGGTCCTGTCCGGAGGCGCCCTGCACGTCACTGACCACACCAACGCGGGCGTCACCGGGCTCGTCACGCCGGACGGTCTCGACTGGGACCTCGACCTCTGCGAGAAGCTCCGCATCCCGTCCTCGGTGCTGCCCCGGATCGTCGACTCCTCGGGCATCGTCGGTCCCGCGGCAGCGCTCGCCGGTGCCCCGCCAATCGCCGCCCTTGCAGGCGACCAGCAGGCCTCGCTCGTCGGGCAGGGATGCATCGTGCCGGGTCGGGCGAAGGCGACCTTCGGGACCGGTGGGATGCTCGACTGCTGCCTCGGTTCGCAACGGCCCTCGTTCGCGGCAAGGGGTCCGGCGGGATGCTTCCCCGTCATCGGATGGAGCGATGCCGGGCGACTGACGTGGGGGCTCGAGGCGGTGATGCTCTCGGCCGGCACCTGCGTCGAGTGGCTGCGCGACGACCTCGGCGTCATCGAGCGTGCGGCGGACTCCGACGAGCTCGCGGCCTCAGTGGCCGACACCGACGGCGTCTACTTCGTGCCTGCACTGCTCGGCCTCGGCACCCCGGTGTGGGACTTCGGGGCGCGCGGGACGTTCGTGGGCATCACCCGTGGCTCGACCCGTGCCCACCTCGTGCGGGCGGTGCTCGAGGGCATCGCCCATCGAGGTGCCGATCTCCTCGAAGCGGCCGAGCGCGACAGCGGCCTCGACATCCCGACTCTCGCCGTCGACGGGGGCATGAGCCGTAACAAGACGTTCGTTCAGGCGTTGGCCGACTCGACCGGGCGACCGATCGAGGTCTTCCCGGTCACCGAGGCCACGGCGGTCGGTGCCGCCTGGCTCGCAGGCGTCGCGGCGGGCGTCTGGCCCGACCTCGCCACGGCGACGTCGCGCATCACACCGACCGTCTCGATCGAGCCGCGACGCCGGGTGGACCGATCACGCTGGCTCGATGCCCGCAGCCGGGCGGAGCGCACCGTGCCCGAGCTCTCTGCGCTCGACTTCTGACCGGCGCTCGAGTCCCGGCCCGAGACGCCGATACGCTCAACAGGGCAACCTCTGCCTGGCTAGCGCGCGCGCTCGAGGACCGATGACCGCTGACGACACACTGACGACGACCGACGCGCCGAGCGGTGCTGCTCGAGATGACGACGCCACCGGTGCGACCCGCCTCGGCCGGGATCTCATGGCGAACCTGACCCGGGTCGTGCGCGGCGCGGACCAGGCGTGCCGCCTCGCTACGACGGCCGTCCTCGCCGGCGGCCATCTGCTCATCGAGGACGTCCCCGGTGTCGGCAAGACGATGCTCGCGAAGGCCGTCGCAGCCTCCATCGGCACGACCCTCGCGAGGATCCAGGGGAATCCGGACCTGCTCCCCTCCGACATCACCGGCGTCAGCGTCTACAACGAGGGAACACGCGACTGGGAGTTCCGGCCCGGGCCGGTGTTCTCGCACGTCGTCCTGTTCGACGAGCTCAACCGCACGCCACCGCGCAGCCAGGCGGCCTTCCTCGAGTCGATGGAGGAGGGCCAGGTCAGCGTTGACGGCAGGTCCTGGCCGCTCCCCGAGCCACACCTCGTGCTCGCCACCCAGAACCCCGTGGAGCAGGCGGGGACGTACCCGCTGGTGGAGAGCCAGATGGACCGTTTCTTGCTGTCGACCCGCATCGGCTATCCGGACGCCGCCACCGAGGCGCGGCTCGCGCGCGATCGGGGTGCACAGCCGACGCTCGCAGCGCTGGAGGCGGTCGCATCGCCGGCGGTGCTCGCCGAGGCGCAGGAAGAGGTCGCGGCCGTGCACGTGCACGACGCCGTAGCCGACTACGCCGTCGCGATCGTCCGTGCCTCCCGCAACCTGCCCGACGTCCGTCTCGGCGCGAGTCCCCGCGCCGCCATCTCGCTCATCTCCGCCGCCCGCGCCGAAGCCGTCCTCACCGGCAGGCGCTACGTCACCCCGGGCGACGTGAAGCGGGTCGCACCTGCGGCACTCGGGCACCGCCTTTCCGTCGACGCAGCAGGCGGCTCGGTGGAGGTCGGCGTGCCCATCGTCCACCGCCTGCTCGAGGCGGTCCCGACGCCGAGGCCCTGAGTGCGCAGCGCAAGCCCGAAGCGCGCGAGCACGAGCAGGCGCGGGAGGCACGGAGCGCCCGACGAGGAGTCCCGAGACTCCCGACACTCCCGCCCGAATCAGCTTCGTCCGGACCGTCTCCTGCTCCCGGTCACGGGGAGCGTCATCCTGCTCACGATCTGGGCCGGCGTGGCCCATGCGAGCGGCTCGGAGTGGGTGCAAGCGCTTGGCACGCTCGTCGCCGGTCTCGTGGTCGTCGGGCTCGTCACACCACGAGTCGCCCTCGGGCGCATCCGACTCACCGCCGAAGATGCACCGGCCGATGCAAAGAGCGGAGAGCCCTTCGAGATCAGCGTGACGGCCTCGGCTCCCTGCCGTTGCGTACCGCTGCAGCCGGCTGGCCCGGCGGTCCTCCTGCAGGCCGGGCGAGCAGTCCGAGTACAGGTCGTCCCGGACCATCGCGGTCGGCTGTCGGCCGTCATCCTCGGTGTGTCGAGCGCCGCACCGCTCGGGATCTTCTGGTGGTCGGGGCGGTGCCGGGTGGCGCTGCCGCACGTCGTCACGGTTGCGCCACGCCGAGGCTCTTCCGCCCGACGGGCTCTCGACGGGCGGTCCACCGGAGAGCACGAAGACAGGCGGGTGCTCGCTGATCAAGGTGAGCTGCACAGCATCCGCGAGTACCGCGTCGGCGACAGCCCTCGACAGGTCCACTGGCGCTCGACGGCGCATGCGGGCACTCTCATGGTGCGCGAGAGCGAACGCCGGGAGGACCGGGCGGTTCGCATCGTGGCGGACCTTCCCCCTGACCACGAGCTGGCGGAGGTGGAGGCCGCCGAGCTCATGGGGACCATCGCGGCGCTGCTCGCCCGTCGCCGGCGCGTGGTCCTCGAGACCGTCGAGGAAGGAAGGCCGGTCGTCGCCACGATCGGCACCGAACGGGACGCCGGGCGCCAGCTCGCCCGTGCCGGGCGCAACCCCTGGGCCGAGCTCGGACCGGGTGAGGGCACGGCCGGCGAGGGAGCTCCATGAGCACCGGCTTCGTCGAGGCCATCCGCCGGGCGAACACTCCCCCGCCGGCTGACGACTCGATCCTGTTCCGCCTCGCGACGACCGTGGCCGTGCTCACCGGCATCGCGGCCGCCGAGTCCGTCGGAGAGCTCTCGATCGGTCTCGCTGCGGCGGCCATATCGGCCATCTCTGCCGGGATGCTCTTCTCGTACCTGACGCGGCATCGCCCCTGGCAGTGGCTGAAGGTCGTCCTGGCGGTCGTTGTCATCGCGGTGTTCGCGATCTTCGTGAACGAGATCTTCGGCGCCGCTCAGACCGGCGAGCTGAGCTCGATCGAGGTCCCGCTCGCCGGCCTCTTCACTTGGGTCCAGGTCGTCCACGCGTTCGATGTGCCCGCCCGACGGGACCTGTTGTTCTCGCTCGCCGCCGGTGGCGCCCTCGTCACCATCGCCGGGGCGCAGGCCTCCTCGCCCGCATTCGTCGCCTTCGTGGCGGTCTGGCTGGTCGCGACCGTCGTCGGCCTCGGGTGCTCGTGGAAGTCGATGATGGGCGACCGCGGGGCGCCGTCTACCGCGTCGCTGGCAGGCGCCCTCGCCCTCGTCCTCTGCATCGCGCTGGCGCTCCTCGTGGTGCTCCCACAGCCACGGGCGGCGCAGGGACTGTTCCTCCCCTCGGCGCTGAGCTCGTACCTGCCGCTCGGGAGCTCAGCGGGTAGCGGACCCGGGAGCCTCCACCAGAGCGAGCCTTCACATCTCGGCGAGCCCGGTGGCCACGCAGGGGTGAGCGGCTACGTGGGGTTCGCCGGCGCCTTCAACACCGCTGACCGTGGCTCGCTCGGCAACACCGTGATCATGCGCGTGCGGGCCGACCGGCCGGGGTACTTCCTCGGCATGACCTACGACACCTGGAGCGGCCAGGTGTGGAGCGAGACCCGTCTCGACCGGCGGTCGAGGACCGTGCACGGGCCGTCGCCGTTCGCGGTTCCCTCGACCGACGTGAACGGCCGCCGGGGCCCGCTCAACATCCAGACCTTCTACGTCGAGCAACCGCTGCCGAGCCTCATCTTCTCCACGGCTCAGCCGACCGAGGTCTACATCGCGGCAAAGTCGCTCGTCGTCAGCAACAACGCCGAGCTTCGCTCCACCGCGCCGATGACGCCCGGGACCGTCTACACGGTCATCTCGCAGGACGACGAGGTGAGCCCGTCGACCCTGGCGACGGACCGGGCGCCGATACCGGCGTCCCTCGCGTCGAGCCCGGAGATGCGGAACGCGCTGCAGCTGCCTCACTCGTACACGCGCGTCCGGCGTCTCGCCCGGTCGATCGTGCGCCGCGCCCATGCCTCCTCGAGGGAGGGCATCGTCGCCGCTCTCGAGGCGTGGATGGGGTCGCACACGCGCTACTCGACCGACATCCCCCCGCTTGCGCCCGGGGAGGACGCCGTGAACGAGTTCCTCTTCGGCAACCGCCTCGGGTACTGCGAGCAGATCTCGACGTCGCTCACGGTGATGCTGCGCACGCTCGGCATCCCGGCACGCGAGGCCGTCGGGTACGTGCCCGGCCCCTTCGACCCGTTCTCCGGCCTGTACGAGGTCCAGGCGAAGGACGCGCACGCCTGGGTGCAGGTGTACTTCCCGGGTTACGGGTGGCAGAGCTTCGACCCGACCACCGACGTGCCCCTCGCCCCGGAGAACCCGGGCACCGTGCTGCTCCACGACCTGTGGGGATACCTGGCACGCCTGCCGTGGGCACCGATCGGGTCGGCCGGTGGTGCCGTCCTGCTCGCTTACGGCGGCGTCGCCACCGTGAGACGGCGCCGGCGCCGGCCGCGGGAGTGGGCGGGGATCATGGCCATGAGGATCGAGCGGATCGGGTCCCGAGCCGGTTTCCCGCGCTCGGCGACCGAGACGCTCGGTGAGTACGCCACCCGTCTCGGCCATGTCCTCGGGAGCAAGGACCTCGCCCGTGTCGCCCTGCTCGTCGAGCATTGCGCCTACCGGTCCGCATGGAGCACCTCAGCCGAGCCGCCGAGTGCCCGGGATCGCTCTCGGGCTGCTGCCGTGCTGGATGACCTGTCACGTCGCTCGCCGCATCGGTTCCTTCACGCGAAGCGCCGGGTCGCCTCCTCGTAGGGCGTCGGCGATGCCAGCATCGGCCGGATCTGCATCAGCTGGCGCGGCATGTGGAAGCCGACGGCACCGGTCAGCAGGCCGCCCCGCCCGTACATCGCTACGAAACGCCCCTCCTCTGCCCCCCGCACCACCACCCTGCACTCGTCCTCCGGCTGCGGCAGGCCGAGCACCTGGATCTTCACGTCGTACTGGTCCGACCACACGTAGGGGACGGTGTCGAACGCCTTGGAGTCGCCGAGCAGCGTGGCAGCGGCATGGTCGCCCTGCTCTGCTGCGTTCGTCCGGTGCTCGAGGCGTACCCTCGCCGTCCCGCCCGCTCCGGCGGGCCAGAGCGCGAGGTCTCCGGCCACGACTACGCCCGGCCCAGCGAGCAGGGTGCCGTCGCACTGCACCCCACTCGGCCCGACCTCGAGCCCCGAGTCGTCGAGCCACTCGACGTTCGGTACGGCGCCGACTCCGGCGAGGAGCACGTCCGCCTCGACCGACGAGCCGTCGGTGAGCACCGCCTGGACGGTGCCGTCGGATCGTTCCGACAGGGATTCGACGCCGCGCCCGAGGAGGAGCCGGACGCCATGGGCCTCGTGCAGGTCCTGGCACGCTTCGCCCGGGAGGCGCCCGAGGACGCGCGCGAGCGGGGTCTCGAGTGGCTCGACCACGACGACGTCGACGCCGAGACCGCGGGCGGTCGCGGCCACCTCCATGCCGATGAACCCAGCGCCGATCACGAGCAGGCGCCGGCCGGCCGAAAGCTCTGTCTTGAGTGCCCGGGCATCGGCGATCGTCCGCAGGAGATGTGCTCGCTCGAGGAGCTCGAAAACGGGCAGCGTCCTTGCTCTCGCGCCTGTCGCGAGCACCAGGCCGTCATAGGAGAGGGAGTCGCCGGATGCGAGCGTGAGCGCCTGCTCGCCAGCATCGAGGTGCACAGCGCGGAACTCGGCGCCGAGACGCATGTCGACGCCGAGGCGCGCGAGATCGGCGCGCGGCCGCAGGACCACTCGGTCCTCCTCCCACTCCCCCGCCAGGAACTGCTTCGACAGCGGCGGCCGGTCATACGGCAGCTGTGGCTCGTCGCCAAGCAGCACGACCTCGCCCTCGTGACCGCGAGCACGCAGCCCCTCGCAGGCTCGCAGCCCTGCGAGGCCGGCACCCACGACCACGACACGATCCATCACTCGCTCTCCTCGTAGCTGCTCGACCCGCTCTCGCCCGTGCCTCGCGCCGGGTTGAAGGTAGCCTCCAAGCGGCATGACTGACACTTCTTCCCTCGTCTCCGCCGGCGCGCCATGGCCGATCGCCGACCCCGAGCTCGACGCGTTGTTCATGGAGATGCTCGCTACGACCGAAGGGCGCAAGGACCCGTACACGCGATACCGACGCCTGCGGGAAGCAGCGCCCGTCTATTCGAGCGGCATCGGTTTCACCGTCTGCACCAGGTACGAGGAATGCCAGTCGGTCCTCCGAGACTCACGTCTCGGCAAGGAACAGGGCGATCGATCCGAGCAGATCGCTGCCCAGTACGGCCACCTCGAGATCTTCCCGCAGATCCGGGACATCATGGAGGACGACCGCCGCTCGCTTCTGTTCCTCAACCCGCCGGATCACACGCGCCTGCGCTCTCTCGTGTCGAAGGCCTTCACGCCACGTACCGTCGAGCGCCTGCGACCGAAGATCGTGGCGCTCGTGGACGGCCTTTTTGACCAGATCGTGCCGGGCGTGGTGACGAACGTCATGGACGCGATCGCCTTCCCGCTCCCGGCGAACGTCATCAGCACCATGATCGGTGTGCCCGAGTCGGACTGGCCGCGCTTTCGGACGGCGGTCGGCGCCGCCACGGCTCTGATCGAGCCGATCGTGCCCGACGACGTGATGGAGCGCGGACTCGCCGCCCAGATGGAGCTCGACGGGTACTTCCACGAACTGGTCGCGCTGCGGCGAAGAGACCCTCGGGACGACCTGCTCAGCCAGCTGATCGCCGTCGAGGAGGGCAGCGACCGGCTGTCGGGTCGGGAGCTGATCTCGACCGCGATCCTTCTCTTCGCTGCCGGCTTCGAGACGACGACCAACCTGATCGGCAACGGCTTGTACGCCCTGTTGACTCACCCGGACCAGCTCGAGCGCCTGCGCTCCGACCTCGTGAGGGGACAGCATGACGCCGTCATCCGGACGGCGGTGGAGGAGCTGCTCCGCTACGACAGCCCGGTCCAGTTCGACGGACGCCAGGCGTTCTGCGATCTCGAGATCGCCGGCGTCAAGGTTCCAGCGCTGAGCCAGGTCGTCACCGTGCTCGGTGCAGCCAACCGGGACCCGGAGCACTTCAGCCATCCGGACGAGCTCGACCTGCGAAGAGACGAGGGACCTCCGCTCAGCTTCGCGAACGGGATCCACTTCTGCCTCGGCGCGTCACTCGCCCGTGCCGAGGGGCAGGTGGTGTTCGGGAGGATGTTGGAGCGTTTCTCGACGATCGAGCTCACCGACGAGGACCCGGAGTGGAAGCCCCGTGTCACCCTGCGAGGTCTCGCCGAGCTCCCGGTCGTGTTCTCGGAATGATCCCCAGCGGGGATCAGGCAGCTCGCGGCGCGTACTCGTAGAAGCCCCGCCCCGTCTTCCGCCCGAGCAACCCGGCCTCGACCATCCGGAGCAGCAACGGTGGCGGCGCGTACAGCTGCTCCTTGAACTCCTCGTAGAGCGACTCGGCGACCGCCTTCATCGTGTCGAGGCCGATCAGGTCCGAGAGAGCCAGCGGGCCCATCGGGTGGGCGCAGCCTTCGATCATGCCTGCGTCGATGTCGTCCCTCGTAGCGAATCCGGACTCGAGCATCCGGATGGCGGAGAGCAGGTACGGGATGAGCAGCGCGTTGACGATGAAGCCTGCCCTGTCCTGCGAGCGTATGACGCGCTTGTCGAGCGTCTCGGTGGCGAAGCTCGTCGCACTCTCCACGGTCGCCGCGCTCGTCATGAGGGACGTGACGAGCTCCACGAGGCGGAGGACTGGCACCGGGTTGAAGAAGTGAAGCCCGACGACCTGCTCGGGCCGGTTCGTCACCGTCGCAAGCTTCATGATCGGGATGGACGACGTGTTCGAGGCGAAGACGGCGTTGTCGCTCTTCACGACGCGATCGAGCTCCCGAAACGTCGCGACCTTCACGCGCTCGTCCTCGGTGATGGCCTCGATGACGAGGTCGCGCTCGGCCATCGCCGAGAGGTCCGTCTCGTACGCCACGCGTGCGAGCGCAGCCTCCGCGTCCTCCTCGG
Organism: Actinomycetes bacterium; assembly: GCA_021838945.1. Taxonomy (GTDB): domain Bacteria; phylum Actinomycetota; class Acidimicrobiia; order Acidimicrobiales; family Bog-793; genus JAKCCH01. The sequence continues at coordinate 4,028 of JAKCCH010000005.1, read as the reverse complement.
CGAGCTTCCCGCGCCTCACCGCGGTCGCCAGGGAGCCCTCGATCCTCGACCGTCCGCGCTCGGCGGCGGCCGCGTCGACTTCGACGACCGTGACATCGAGGCCGGCGCGGGCGCAGACCTCCGTGATGCCCGATCCCATCAACCCGGACCCGACCACGCCGATGTGTTCGAATCTGTCAGCCATGTCTTGCTCCTATGTCAAGCGGCCCGCTCGACGCTAGTGGCCCGGCGTGCGGACGGCTGTCCTGGCCGTCAACCTTCAGGCGGGCGGCTCTCCGCTGAACCGGCGGCCTGCTCCAGCCGGGGCAGGATGGCGCTCACCCGCTCCCGTGCCCCGCGGATTCGGCGGTCGAGCTCTTCCACGATCTCGACGGCTCGAGACAGTCGATCCTCGAGGAGGTCGATGTCGACGACCCCGCGATCGAGCTCTGCGATGATGCTGTCGAGCTCCTCGGCCGCCTCTGTGTAGCCGAGCTCTCCGACCGGCGTGCTCTCGGTGTTGCTCATGGTCCCGTCTCCGGATCGCTCTGTTGCTCTCGCCCGGCCCGCTCGATCGAGCGCGTCTCGGAGACGATGGCCCCGTCTGCGACCACCGTCACGATCTCCTCCCCGGGCGCGATCGCGTCGACGGACCGGACGATCGAGCCGTCACGCCGGCGGGTGAGCGACCATCCTCGCTCGAGCTGGCGGTGCGGGTCGTAGGCGGCGAGCAGCGCCCGTTGCCGGCGGAGGTGGTGCTCGCCTTCGGTCAGCGTCGAGGTGACGGATGACGCCACTGCGTTCGAGCGGTTCACGAGGGTGGCCGAGCATCGCTCGAGCGTCACCGTGGCTCCGCGCTCCACTCGGCCGCGGGCGTGCGCAAGGGTCCCCGCAGCGATCGTCACCTCGTGGCGCGCCGCACGGGACAGCTCCGACCGGCGCGCCGCCAGCTCGCGCCGTGATACGTCCACCACCCGCTGAGCGACCGTGACGAGTCGGGCCGCATTCGTCGCCACTCCCTCGAGGTATGACGCGACGGCATCCACGACGGCCTCGCCGCAAGCGGTCGGGGTCACGAGCGCGCGGTGGGCGACCTCGTCAGCCACGGACCTGTCACCGGTGTGGCCGATGCCCGTCCAGACCGGGTACGGCGAGGCCAGGATCGCCCGCGCCACCGCCTCGTGGTCGAAAGCGGCCAGATCGCCCTTCGCGCCACCGCCCCTGGTCAGGACGATCAAGTCGAGCGGCTTGTGTGCGAGGCGCTTCAACGCTGCGGCGATCTGCAGCGGCGCCTCCGCTCCCTGCACGAGGGAGCTCTCGAGATGCACTTCGAACGCGAGACCCGACCGCTCGAGCTGGCCGCGGAAGTCGCGGAGAGCCTCGGAGCCGGCGCTCGTCACGACACCGACCCGAAGCGGCACCGGCGGTGCGGGCAGCCGACGGTTGGCCTGCAAGATGCCTTCCGCCTCGAGCGTGCTGAGGAGCTTCCGCCTGGCGGCGGCGATGCCTCCGAGCAGTCCCTCGACGTCGAGGTCGGACATCGAGAAACGGATCCGGCTTGCCCCCTCCCATGCCGACACCCGCCCCCTCACCTTCACCACGAGCCCGGCCACGAGCTCGAGCCCGACGGCGTCCAACTCGGCGGCGATGGTCGGCCACTCCCGTGACCAGCACACGACATCGAGCATCGGTGTCTGCTGGCGCGGCGCGTACCCGTAGGACCACCCGTTCCGGTACCTGGGAGGAGGGGCTCCATCCCCTGCCGACGGGTCGGCCAGCTCGATGAACCGGTGGCCCTTCGACATGCTGACCTTCCGGATCTCGCCGGTCACCCAGACGTCGTCGGGGAACTCCATGCGCAGCGCCTGATGCAGCAGCTCGTAGAAGTCCGCAATCGTGAGCGCGGTGTCGGGAGCAGCCCCAGGCCGCGGCGCGGGCGGCTCCGGCTCTTGCCCGGCGGCGCGCTCGGTGCCGACGTCGGCCTCGAGTGCCTGTCGCGCCATGCGGAGTCCCTGTGCGCGACGCTCGCGCTCGGTCGACCGCGGCGCCGGATCGACCACGGGATCAAGCACGGGGTCGAGCACGGGGTTGAGCACGTCGCCGTCGTCACCGGTGGGCGCAGGCTCGGCGAAGACGTCGAACTGGAGCGCGTCGGCTGTGTCGTCCCGGACCACGCGGCCAGGGTACTCCCGGGGTGTGACGGCTTTTCCGACCTCGTCGAGGAGACCTCGATCGACCGGCCTGCGCGATCTGCTGCAGGTTCGGCGTGGCAGGCTGTTCAGCCGGTATGGCATCGGTGACGAGAAGGCTCGTGGCAGGGCTGCTCACAGTCCTCGCGCTCGCGGCCTGCGGCAGCAACACCGAGGGCACGACCGGGACCTCGGAGCCCTCGCCCCCGCCCCCGCCCGCGACCCGGCCGGCAAGCTTCGGCGTCGGGATCGAGACGCTGACCTTCGTGGATCACTCCCGCACGACTCTCGACCCGCTCACCAACACCCAGACGCCGGGGCGGGTCCTCGTCACGCAGATCCGCTACCCGACCCTCGCAGGGGCGCCCGGGGCGGAGAGCGTGGACGCGAAGCCGGCGTCGGCGTACGGGCCGTTCCCGGTGGTCGAGTTCGCGCACGGATACGACACCGACCCGTCGGTCTACGCGCCGCTTCTCGATGCGTGGGTCCGGGCCGGTTTCGTGGTGGTCTCACCCGTCTTTCCCGACGAGAGCTCGGCGGCGATCGCCAGGTTCGGCGGCCGGGAGTCGAACGCCTCACTCGAGGCCGAGAGCAAGGACGTGCCGAACGAGCCGGGGGACATGGCGTTCGTTCTTCACCGGTTCGCAGCGCTGGACGAGCCACCCGCCGGCACCTTCCGATCCCGGCTCGCCGGGATCGCCGACCTGTCGAAGGTCGCCGTGGCGGGGCAGAGCGATGGCGCGAACGTCGTCGCCGCCCTCGGCTTCGGCAGCGCCTACGCGAGCACGTGGGCAAGCATCAGCCCGCGCCCGAGAGCCGTGCTCGTGCTGTCGGGTTCGACCCTCCCCGACGGCCCGGGCGGCGCGACGAACTCGTACTCGTCGGGACCGGACTCCCCCGACGTCTTGCAGGTGCAGAGCGATGCCGACGTCTGCAACGTGCCCGTCCAGGCGCTCAGCCTGTACAACGACCTCGCGGGCGCCCCGGTTCACCTTTTCGAGCTGCTGCACGGTGCGACCCACCTCGAGCCGTACACGAACGTCGTGCCGGGCACGAACCCCTTCGGCCCGGTCGTGCAGAGGGTGACGACCGACTTCCTCCGGCTCGCCCTTCAGTACCAGGCCGCCGGCCTCAGCGTGTCGTCGGTGATCGCGGCCGGGAGCGACTCGATCTCGAAGATGCTGGTGAGCCCCGACCAAGTGAGAGCGGCCATCCCGGGCACGGTGCAACCTGACGTCCAGGGCTGCTTCACGTGATCTTCTTCGGCCCCGCCTGGCCGGGCACGCCCCCCGCTGGCCGGGCACGCCCCGCCTGGCCGGGTACAGGTGGCGAGCCGGCCTGTAGGCGGGGTTCTGTCCGCCGGTCTCCCGGCGGGGTGGCCATCCATCTCAGCGGCCTACCTGGGGACATCGGACGGGCAGCCCGTCCCCTGCTTGGCCTTGCTCCGGGTGGGGTTTACCGAGCCGCCCGGGTCGCCCCGGGCGCTGGTGCGCTCTTACCGCACCGTTTCACCCTTACCTGACCAGGCCTTCCGGTCTGACCAGGCGGTCTGCTTTCTGTGGCACTGTCCTGCGGGTCGCCCCGACTGGCCGTTAGCCAGCACCCTGCCCTGTGGAGCCCCGACCTTCCTCAGCCGCCCAGCGAACTGGGCGCACCGCGGCCACCCGGCCGGCTCGCCGGCCCAATTGTGCCCGATATCGCACGCTCGTGCTCCGCTCTCCTGCTGCAAGCGCCCGCGCCGGGGGCGCCGGACCGACCACCGACCGCGGAATGGAGTCGGTGATGATGCTGTTGCAACTATATTGATTGAGTACTATATTGTTAAGTGCTTCGAACTCACCCCACTGAGGAAGGAGGAAT
>JAKCCH010000091.1:289-11132 GCA_021838945.1 Actinomycetes bacterium | reverse complement strand
TTCTTCGCCGCAGCCTCCACACAACCAGATCGTCACCGGATCGGGTAGCCCGGCGCGCCGGCTGTGGTTGCTCTTCGGGGGGCTCGGGTTCGCGGTCCTCGCCGGGCTCGCCGTCGAGGTGTCCCGCCGGAGGCGCCGGGAGGCGCGGTGACCGCCACCTCGGGCCGACTCCGCGGGAGGCGTCGGCGGCCCGGCTGGCTGTGGAGCGCCGCCGGGTGCGTGCTCGTGGTCGCCAGCGTGATGGCCGGGGTGTTGTGGTGGACGTGGCCGAGCCCGGGCAACGTCGCCCTGCCGAGCGCGGCGAAGGCCGACCCGCTGTCGCCTCGGGAGGTCAAGGCGCTCGGGCCGGCCGTGCTACCCGGCCAGGCGAAGAACGGGTCGGACGCTCAGCCCCTCCCGGCGAACGAGGTGGACATCCCCTCCCTCGGCACCACGGCCCCGTTGCTGCCCGAACCCCTCGTCAGGGGGTTCCTCACCATCCCGCCCGACGTGCACGACGTCGGCTGGTACCGCGGCGGTGGACAGCTCGGCGCCAAGACGGGGACGCTGCTGCTCGCCGGGCACGTCAACTACGTCGGCCAGGGCTGGGGGGCCTTCGGGCATCTCGCCGAACTCCGGCGCGGCGCCACGGTGTTCACGACCGACGCGGCCGGGGCGGTCCAGGCGTGGCGGGTCACCGCGGTGACCGCGATGCTCCAAGCCGACCTGCCCCAGGGCATCTTCGACGCCTCCGGTCCCCGCCGCCTCGTGGTCGTCACCTGCGGGGGCACCCTCGAACCCGACCACCTCTACAACGACAACGTCGTCGTCTACGCCACCCCGGTGAGCGCTGCCTGATCGGCGGCACCGGACGAGGAGGCACGCGTCGACCACACCGCTCTGGCCGGCGCTGCCCCGTTCACGACGCGCGAGCCCCCCGGTCGCGATCCGCCCACCGAATACAACACCAGGCTCCCCAGGAAGGCAGGCACGGGTCGTGCTCTCGGTAGACCCCGAGAACACTGCCGGCACCGACCAAGCCCCACGCGGCCGGCCGCGAGCGTCCTCACCCCCGACCACGCCGGCCCCACCCACAGAGACGCCACGCCAGCCCGAGCACCGCTTGCCTCCTGCCGCGCGGGACAGAAGCCTCAGCTGCAAGCTGAGTGGTCGTGAGCGAGCAGCCTGCCACTGAAGCGGTGCCGGCCCTGGAGCAGTTGGCGCGCGACCAGCACGCCCGTCCGGTCACCGACATCGCGGAGCTGCGCGCCGACGTGTGGTCCTCCGACGAGGAGCTCGAGCAGTTCCTGGCCGACTGGCGCGCCAGCCGCGACACCTCGTCGAGCTGAACCCGCGGTGGCCGATGTCGCGATCGACACCGACGTCGCCTCACGCCTCTAGAAGGGCACCGAACCCGCCTGGGTCCGCCACCACATCCTCGGCGCCCGCACCTGGCTGACGTTCGTCACCATCGGCGCGTTATCCAAGTGGGCGCAGGTCCGCGCTTCTCCGGGGGCTCGCCGTGCGAGAAGGGCCTCGTTGCCCTCGTGGGACTGCATCCGCCCGAACCTGCCGCTCCGCGCGACCGCCTCTTCAAGACTGGCGCGGGCACTCGCGGCCGCGACACCGGCTTCACGCAGCGAGATTCCTACACTGGCCGCGTGTCACAACGGCCCCTCTCCCGACGCGCCCTCCTCAAAGGCGTCGGGGCTCTGGCCGGTGCAGCGGCTCTCGGCAGCTGCTCGTCCGAACCGGTCACGTCACCGCCGCGCCCGCGTCACGCCTCCCATGCCGGCGACGGGACGAAGCCCGGGACCGAGAGCAGCGTGCGATTCGACGCGCGAGGGCTGCCGATAGCCGATTGGGTGGTCAAGGAGAACGAACGTGAGGGCACGACCGACTGGTTGGTGCACGGCACGCCCCCGAACGGCGTCGAGGGTTATCTCAGTGCCGTGAGCGCACAGCCGGGCGAGGAAGTCACTCTCTTCGTCAACAGCTCTGCCAGGCAGCTCGCCGTGAAGGCGTATCGGATGGGCTGGTACCAAGGAAAGGGGGCCCGACTCGTGGCGGACCTCGGGACCGCGCCGGCTCGGGTGCAGGCCCCGCCGGAGATCACGCCCGGCATCAACATGGTCGAGTGCCATTGGCGGCCGACCATGAAGGTCACCGTCGAGAGCGACTGGCCGCCGGGGTACTACCTGCTTCGCATCGGCACGGATCGCGGCTGGAGCCAGTGGGTCCCGCTCCTCGTCCGAGACGACGCGAGCCGGAGCAGGATCGTGGTGCAGAGCAGCGTCACGACGTGGCAGGCGTACAGCCTGTGGGGCGGCTACAGCCTGTACTACGGCATCGCCCCGCAGGGTGGGCAGAGCTTCGCCAACCGCGCCCGCGTCGTGTCCTTCGACCGTCCGTATGCCCCCGGCAACGAGGACGGATCTGCTGACTTCTTCGGTGACGAGTTCCCCCTCGTCGCGTTGGTCGAGCGGCTGGGGCTCGACGTCACCTATTGGACCGATGTGGACCTCCACGAGCGCCCACAACTGCTCGCCAACCACGACTGCCTCGTGAGCCTCGGTCATGACGAGTACTGGTCCGCACCCATGCGCTACGGAGTCCAGGACGCCGTCGACCGCGGTCTCAACTTCGCCGTGCTCGGAGCGAACGCCTGCTACCGCCACATTCGTTTCGAGGACTCACCTCTCGGCGCGAACCGCCGCGAGGTCTGCTACAAGGTCGCGACCGAGGACCCTCTCTACGGCAAGGACAACGCCGAAGTCACCTCGAACTGGAACGCCCCGCCCGATCCCCGCCCCGAGAACGCGCTCATCGGGATCATGTACCAGGCATACGGCGCGAGCGGCGGCATCACGGTCGTCGACTCCTCCCACTTCGCCTTCGAAGGCACAGGCCTGACCGACGGAGCGGTCATCCCCGACGTCCTCGGCTCCGAATTCGACTGCTATGTGCCCGGGCCGCCGACCCCTCCAGGGGTGCAGCTGCTCTGCCACTCCCCTGCCAACAGCGTCATCGGGGAGCTGACGAGTGACATGTCGTACTACACCAAACCAAGTGGCGGCGGCGTGTTCGCAACCGGCACGGCGGCATTCGTGGACCGGCTCTGGGCCAACAGCGGTGCTCTCCCGACACCGTTCGCACCGACGGCCGTCCCGGGGTGCACGGCACACGTCACACGTATCACCGAGAACGTGCTCGCGGCCTTCTCGAACGGTCCGGCATCGCATCGCCACCCTTCCACGTCGAACTGGCGTCACTTCTACGCACCGACCTCCAACGCGCCTCCACCTGTCGACGCCCAGCCGCCGTACTGAGGAGCATGCGCCTGCGGACCACCGATCCGGCGCAGGTCTGAAAAGGCCGAAGGACCCTACTGGCCTCGGCCTGCTCGTCCGTACGGTGGCCTCATGACGATGGAGCTGAGCCGGGTGGAACGGGTGGGGTTGGCGCTCGACCAGGGCGAGGCTCGCGCCCTGACGGAGTCGGAATCCGACGAGAATGCCGAAAGGCTTGACGAGATCCTCTCGCGCCAGCTCGGCGACGAGATGGGAGATGTCGCCGGGAGAAGCGTCCCGCACGCCGGCAGCGGCGACGCGGAGGAGGACGACGACTGGGGGCTGCCCGTTGCGGTGCTGGCTCAGCAGCCAGGCGAATTCGTGTGCCGCGTGTGCCACCTCATCAAGTCACGCAGCCAGATCGAGCCACCGAGCCTCGACATCTGCCACGACTGCGCCGTGACGCTGCCGACGTTGCTCGCCAGCTGAGCGTCAGGTGCTTGGCTGCGAGTCGAGCAGCGCGCTGAGTCGCTTCGGAGCGACCAGCCGGTAGCTCTCCTCCGCCCAGTCCTCGAGGAGCCCTGCGGGAATGTCGGAGCACCGGGCTGTCACCCAACCCGAGCGCCCGAGCCCGTAGCCGGCCGGCGTTGCGCCGAGGTCGAGCGCTTGGTCGAGGGACTCGTGAAGCTTGACCGTGACTCCAGGGTGATCAGGTTCTGCACCCCCACAGAAGAGGAACACCCTCTTGCCCACCTTCGCCACCGTCTCGTCCCACGGGTGGTCCTCCCACGCTTCGGGCAGGCCGAGCGCGAACCTCAGCAGGCCGTCCCGGATCTCGCGACCGCTCTGCATCCGACCGACCGTAGCGGGCTGTCGCCTCGCGAAGGGCGCCCGACATACTGAAGCCGTGCACCGCCTCGTCGCCTCGCTGCGGTCCGTGGTGCCGTCCGGCCTCGGCGGGCTCGTGGCCTTCGTGTCGGCGGTGGTCTTCGTCGACACCATCTTCTTCACCGCCATCACGCCGCTTCTCCCCCACTACGTGCAGGCGCTCCGCCTCGGGAAGGGTGCAGCCGGCGTGCTCGTCGCCGCCTACCCGGTCGGGACCCTTGTCGGGTCGATCCCGGGCGGGTTGCTGGCCAGCCGAGCCGGAGTTCGTGCCTGTGTCATCACCGGCCTCGCCCTCATGAGCGCTGCAACGCTCGCGTTCGGCCTCGGCACCTCGGCCGTCGTCCTGGACGGGGCGCGCCTCGTGCAGGGCCTCGGCGGAGCGTGCACGTGGGCCGGCGGCCTCGCCTGGCTCGCCTCCTCGGTCGCATCCGAGCGTCGTGCCGGCGTGCTCGGTGTGGCCCTCAGCGCCGCCGTCGCCGGCTCGCTCTTCGGCCCTGTGGTCGGGGCGGTGGCAAGTGCCGTCGGCACGGAGCCGACGTTCGCAGGTGCCACCATCGCCGCTGCCGGCCTCGTCGTCTCGTGCGCCTTCGTTCCCGTGCCCGCGAGAGAGGAGCCACAGTCGCTGCGTGCGGCGGCGGCGGCGCTACGGGAGCCGAGTTTTGCCGCAGGGCTGTGGCTCACCGGCCTGGCCGGGATCGCGTTCGGGGTCGTCGACGTGCTCGTGCCGCTGCGGCTCGGTCGGTTGGGTGCGTCGGCGGTGGTGATCGGGGGAGCGTTTCTCGGGGCCTCGGCCATCGAAGCCGCGCTCGGCCCGGCAGTCGGCCGCTTGGCGGACCGGCGGGGCCGCCTCGTCCCTGTGCGGCTCTCGACGGCGATCGCCGTCCCGGTCGCCCTGCTGCTGCCCTTCGTCGCTCCTACCGCGGCCCTCGTCGTGCTCGTGATCGTCGGCTTCCCCGCCTTCGGGACCTTGTTCGTACCGGCGGCGGCGCTCACGAGCGACGGCGCGGACCGGCGCTCGCTTCCCCAGGGGATCGGGTTCGGGCTCTCGAACCTCACGTGGGCGGGTGGACAGGCCATCGCTTCGGCCGGCGGCGGTGCTCTCGCGGGGGCGACCTCCGACGTCGTCCCGTTCGTGGTGCTGGCGGCCTTCTGCGCAGCGACGTTCGGTGCCATCGCGGTACGCCGCCCGCGCGTGCACGAGGTTGTCGCCGGCACGGGGCCTCGCGTCTGATCCTCGCCTGGTCGAGGTGAGGAGTCCTCTCAGACGACCCGGACGCCCTCCTTCCAGACACCCCAGATCCGCTCCGCAAGCTTGTTGAGGTCGCTGAGGTCCCCTTCGAGAACGGTGAGGTCAGCGATCTTCCCGGGCTCGACGGTCCCCAGTCGGCTGTCCACACCGCACAGCCTGGCGGCGCTGGAGGTGGTGGCGACCCATGCGTCGAGCGGCGACATCGAGCTGTGCTCGACCATGAGGCCGAGCTCCTCGAGGTTGCGCCCGTGTGGCCCGACCCCGCTGTCGGTGCCCATGGCAACCTTGACTCCCCCATCCACTGCTCGGCGGAACGACTCCGAGTGGATCTCGAGCACCTCATGCGCCTTGCGAATGACCGCGGCATCCAACTGCATGCCGGCTTCGGCCCCGGCGATGACGGCACGTGGCGCGCACAGCGTCGGAACGAGCCAGGTGCCGCGATCCAACATCATCGAGATCGCTTCGTCGTCGAGGAAGATGCCGTGCTCGATCGAGCGGATCCCGTTCCTCACGGCTGCCTTGATCCCGTCCGTCGCCTGAGCGTGCGCCATGACCGCGCGCCCGGCCGCCTCCGCCTCGGCGACGAGAACCGCGAGCTCGTCGTCACGGAAGTGCCCGTGACGCGGGTCGTCGCGAGGCGAGAGGACGCCGCCCGAGGTCGCGACCTTGATGACGTCGGCACCCTCGCGAATCAGCTCACGGACTCGGCGCCGCATCTCCTCGGGTCCATCGACGATCCCGGTCGGATGGCCTGGATAGGCATGCTGCCACGTGAAGCACGCCCCCGAGGGAACGGTCTGGTCGCCGTGCCCACCGGTCTGGCTCAGCATCGCGATCGAGATCTGCATGCGCGGCCCGGCCACCAGCCCCCGCTCGACGGCCGTCTTCACCCCGAGGTCGGATCCGCTCGCTTCGCGCACCGACGTGATCCCCGTGCGCAGTGTGGCCGCCATGTTGGCGATCGCCTCGAAATACCGCAGGGAGAACGGACGCATCGCGCCGCGGAGCGTGTCGAGATCGCCGCTGTAGAGGAAGTGCACGTGGCAGTCGAACAGTCCGGGCAACACCGTCCTGCCTTCGAGCTCGATCGACTCGTCGCCGTCGAGGCCGATGCCGATGTCGAGGATGTGCCCGTCCTCGACGACGACGTCGGCTCGCTCCGGCGGTGAGCCGGTCCCGTCGAACACGTGTCCGCCATGGAACAGGATTCTCGTCATGTGACCTCCCTGGGGGACTCGAGGGCGGATGCTAGTTGGGCGTGTGTGATGCCCCTACGACCGGATGCGCACCTGTGTGGCCGACAGGGACTGGGTGCTCGTCGCACCGAGGAGTGCCATGGTGTTGTGCACCTCCGCTGTCAGGAGGTCTGCGGCCTTCTGCACGCCCCGCTCCCCTCCGGCCATGAGGCCGTAGAGGTAGGCGCGGCCGACCAGGCAGGCGCGAGCGCCGAGAGCGACGGCGGCGACGACGTCTGCACCCGAGAGGATCCCACCGTCGAGGTACACCTCGGTACGGTCGCCGACGGCTTGGAGCACGTCCGGCAGCAGCTCGAGCGGGAGCGGAGCGCGGTCCAGCTGACGCCCTCCGTGGTTCGAGATGACGATTGCGTCGGCGCCGGCGTCGACGACAGCCGCCGCGTCCGCGACGCTCTGGACCCCCTTCACGACGAGCGGACCCTCCCAGGCGCCGCGGAGCCACTCGACGTCATGGAGGGTCGCGGCCGGGTCGAACATCTTGCCGACCAGATCGCCTGGTGTCCCCCCGAATCGATTGAGCGACGCGAATTCGAGCGGCTCGGTCGTGAGGAGGTCGAACCACCAAGCGGGCCGGGTGGCACCGTCGAGAAACGTCCGCAGCGTCAACGAGGGCGGGATCGTCAACCCGTTGCGGACGTCTCGCAGGCGCGGGCCCGACATCGGTACGTCCACGGTGAGGACGAGCGCCTCGTAGCCGGAGGCTCTCGCCCGCTCGACGAAGTCCTTGCTCGCGGCACGGTCCCGCCAGAGGTAGAGCTGGAACCAGAGCCGCGTCTCGGGCGCCTCGGCAGCGAGACGCTCGATCGAGGTCGTGCCCATGGTCGAGAGGGCATACGGGATCCCGGCCCTTCCGGCCGCTCGACCGACGGCCGGTTCTCCCTCGGTGTGCATCATGCGTGTGAACCCGGTCGGGGCGAAGACGATCGGAACACTGGCCCTGCGACCGAGGATCTCGGCAGAGGTGTCCACCTCGGACACGTCCCGCAAGACGCTCGGGAGGAACTCGACACGGGTGAACATCTCGCGCATGCGTGCGAGGGTGACCTCGTCGGCTGCGCCACCGTCGGTGTAGTCGAACACGGCTCTCGGTGCTCGTCGGAGCGCCGCCTGACGGAGATCGCGAATCGACGCAGCCTTCGCAAGGCGCCGATCGACCGGGCTGAGCGAGGGCCGGCGCATGCGCAGCAGCGGGGCCAGCTCGGAGGACTTCGGTAAGCGGCGCGCGACCATCGATCCAGTTCTAGTCCACCGCGCGGATCGCACGATCGAGCGGGCGACAGTGAGCGCCCCGGGGTCGCGACCCGCCGGCAGAAGCTAGACACTGTCCCATGCCCCGCCCGACAGAGCGATCGAGGAAGCAGCGCGCAATCTTGCAACGGACGCTGCACCTCAACCGATCGCCGGTCAAACGGAGTCGATACGGCGGCCGAATCGCCTTCGCAGTATCGGCCGCGGTTCTGCTCAATGTCACGAGTGCAGCAGCGATTGCCCGGTCGCAGCCTCGCGTTACATCGCCATGGCAGCCGGTTCCCTTTCCCACCCAGCTGCATCCGGGAGCCATGCTGCTGCTGACCGACGGCTCCGTCATGGTGCAGAACCAGGGCTATTCAGAGTCCGGATCCCGGGGCTGGTGGCTGCTGACACCGAACGGTGAGGGAAGCTACGTTCACGGGACGTGGCACCGTATCGCGGCCTTGCCGCTGGGATATGGACCGATCAGCTTCGCCTCCGCAGTCCTGCCGGATGGTCGGGTGATCATCGAGGGAGGCGAGGACAACCTTGGCGCGGTGGGGGTCTTCACGAATCGTGGAGCCATCTATCAACCGCGCACCAACCGGTGGAGCCTCGTCGGTCCGCCGAAGGGTCTGGAGTGGACGACGATCGGCGACGGACCCTCCACCGTGCTCGCCGACGGGAGGTTCATGCTCGGCGGGGCCGGCAATTACACGAACAAGACCCAGGCGCTGCTCGACCCGGCGAAGCTCGGGTGGACTGCCACGGGAACGCACAAGGTGGACGCCGACGAGGAGGAGCAGTTCCTGCTGCTACCGACCGGCCGTGTACTGACCGTCGGACTCTCACCCACACCTGACTATGCGGAGTCCTACGATCCGTCGACCGGCACGTGGTCTCGTGCGGGAACGATCCCGGTACCCGTCGTGCTCAAGAAGGGCGGTGAGATCGGACCGCTCGTGCTGCGGCCGAACGGCACGGTCCTCGCGGTAGGTGCGACGGGCTACAACGCCGTTTACGACGTCGCCAAGCGGACCTGGTCGTCGGGGCCGAGCTTCCCCGTGGTCGATGGGGCGCGCCCGCACAGTGCTGATGGACCGGCTGCCGTCCTGCCTGACGGTGACGTGCTCATCGATGCCAGTCCCGGGCTCTATCAACCGCCTTCGCACTTCTTCGTCTTCAACGGAAGCTCACTGAAGCAGGTGGCGAGCCCTCCGGATGCGGCGAGCCTCGAGTCCAACTGGGGTTACATGCTCGTGCTCCCGACTGGGCAGGTCCTGTTCAACGACCGCGACGGGAGGTTGGAGGTCTACAACGCCGGCGGTAGGCCGCAAAGCAGCTGGAGGCCCGTCGTCACGAGCGCACCGGCCTCGCTTGCGCCGGGCAAGACCTATTCACTGTCGGGTTCGCAGCTCAACGGCCTGACGCAGGGTGCGTATTACGGGGATGACTACCAGAGCGCCACGAACTATCCCCTCGTGCGGATCACGTACACAGGCACCGGACACGTCTACTACGCCCGCACCTTCGACATGTCGTCGATGGCGGTTGCGCCGCATCTGGCATCTCGAGCGAAGTTCCAAGTCCCTGCCAGCTTGCCGAAGGGCTCTGCGCGGCTCGTGGTCGTCGCCAACGGCATCGCCTCGGCTCCGCTCAACGTCTCGGTGACCTAGCGGGCCCGAGGGGCCAAGCGCGGGCGCTGTCGTCGAGGGCCGCGGTCAGAGCCGGCTCAGGTTCGGGTCGGCGGTTGCAAGCCTTCCGGGTCGACCAATGGGCGCGCGAAGACGTGTCCGACGCTGCAATTCGAGGCAGTTCGTCAGTGAGTGCGACAGCGGTGCAGGAATTGGCGGCCCGAGGAGGGGTGTTGCTCCTGGTGTCGCATCCCGGGTCTGCCCGTGTAACGCTGGACGGCGGCCAAGCGATCCCGAGTGAAGGAGGAAGGAGCCATGCCGGAGCGCGCGTTCCCCGAGGGGAGCCGGGTGGACGACCTCGACCTGTCGGGCGTTCACCTTCACGGCGCCAACCTCGAAGGTGCGAGGTTGACCGACACCTATCTCGTGGGCGCCGACATCTCAGGCGACATCGAGGGACTGAAGCTGAACGGGGTCGAGGTGGAGCCTCTCGTCCAAGTCGAGCTCGACCGCCGCTACCCGGACCGCCTGAAGCTCCGAGCGACGGACGTAGCCGGGCTGCGCGAGGCATGGTCGATGGTGGAGAGCCTCTGGGCTGCCACGACGCAGCGAGCACTCGCGTTGCCAGAGGCACTCCAGCGCCGAGGGGTGGACGGTGAGTGGAGCGTCGTCGAGACCCTGCGCCACCTTGTCTTCGCCACCGATTGCTGGCTGTCCCGGGCCATACGACTCGAACCGAGTCCTTACCACCCCTGGGGACTCCCCTGGTCCGGTGCCGGGCCTGAGTTCACAAGCGCTGTAGGAGTGGACGTGAACGCCTCACCCAGCCTCGAAGAGGTCCTGCCTGTGCGGCGCGCTCGCCAGCGGGCCGTCCGCGAAACGCTCGGTGAGCTCACGGACGCCGAGCTCGCCGAGGTCCGCACGGCTCCTCTTTCCCCCGGTCACCCCGAAGGCGAGCACTCAGTCCTTCACTGCCTCCACGTCGTCCTCAACGAGGAATGGGAGCACCATCTGTACACCGTGCGCGACCTCGACATCCTCGACTCGGCCGCGCAAAGCTGACCGGAAGGTGCGGCCGATGCGCAGCAACCGGTCTCGTGCGCTCGACTCGACACGTCACTTCGCGCTCCTCGCGACCGTCGGGGAGCAAGAGCTTTGAGTGAGGAAGTTTCCGTGATGTTCTCTCGGACGGTGACCGACTACTGGCTCTCGAGTGCGCCGACGGAGGCAGCGACGGCACCGGGCAGGTGGCAAGTGATCACCGACGGCGCGCTGCCGGCGGGTTTCTTGCTGACGACGCTCGAGACCCGCGCT
>JAKCCH010000091.1:0-279 GCA_021838945.1 Actinomycetes bacterium | reverse complement strand
CGCTGACCTCGACAGAGGCTCGCTGCCTCGGCCTCACCGGCGCATCCACGGTGGATGACTCCGCACTGCGGTCGGCTCTTCAAGCCAACGGTGTCACCCTCCACGGTGCCGACTACCTCTTCTACCTGCCCGTCGATGAGCAACGGGTCCTCCGCGCCGAGACGGTGCTCGGCGAGACGCGCCAGCTGACCTCTGCAGACGCCGAAGCATTCCACCAGTTCGCTGGCGCGGCTCCGCCGGAGGACATGGACGACGCCTTCGTCGAGCTCGACCACTGGC
>JAKCCH010000090.1 GCA_021838945.1 Actinomycetes bacterium | reverse complement strand
CGCCCGGCACGGTCGTTCCCGCGGGTCTCTTCGGTCATCATCCGATGGTCCTCCACTGGTCGTGGAGACCCGCGGATGCTGCTTGATTCCGAGCCCGATCCCTATCGATAAGTCAGGCGCAAACCACGAGCGCGACCCCAAGGTTCTCGCCCAGATGGCCAAGTCGCGCCTGCGCTCGAAGCTTCCCCAGCTCGAAGAGGCCTTCAGCGGACGATTCTCCGAGCACCACGCCTTCATGTGCAAAGAGATCATCGGCCATATCGACCACTTCGACGCCTCCATCGCCACGCTCAGCGCCGAGATCGCCCGGCACGTCGCCCCTTTTGAGGCGGCGGTCACCCTCTTGTGCTCGATCCCGGGGATCTCGAGGACCACCGCCGAGGTGCTGATCGCCGAGATGGGGACCGACATGTCCCGCTTCCCCACCGCAGCCCACCTCTGCGCCTGGGCCGGGGTGGCTCCCGCCAGCCACGAGTCGGCCGGCAAGCGCCGCCCGGCGGGGACCCGTCACGGGGCTCCGTGGCTGCGTCGCACCCTCGTGCCGGCGGCCCAGGCCGCGGCGCGGACCAAGGGCAGCTACTTCTCGGCCCACTACGCCCGCATCGCCCATCGGCGCGGGCACAACAAGGCCATCGTGGCCGTGGCGAACTCGATGGTTGCCGTGGCCTGGCACCTGCTCCGAAACGGTGCCTTCTACGAGGATCCGGGCGCCGACTACTTCGAGCGGCGCAACGACCCTGCCAGAGAGGCAAAGCGGCTCCAGCGCAGGATCGAGGCTCTCGGCTTCGCGGTCACCATCGGGGAGAAGGTGGCGTAGCCCAGGTTCAGACACACTCCGAGCCTGTTTCGCCGGACCCCTCATTCCGCGCGCCCTCATTCCGTGATGGACTCAGGCATTACATCCCAGCGCAGCCAGGCATAGCGTTTCGTCGGGTCCTCGGGGGTGAGCCTGCACCGAAGAGCCGGAGTTGAGGGGGACGATCCGGTCGCGCTGGATTTGGCGTCGGGCCAACAGGTGTCGCGCCCTCCTTGGGACGCTCCCGAGGGCCTACTACGTCGGGGCGAGCACCCAGTTCCGGTCGTGCCTCGTGAGCCCGAGCTCGACGAGCTTGCGGAGGTTCAACGCCGCGACCCGCCGGTGTGCCCACGCCTCGTTCCGCTCCACTCCGCGATAGCGGAGGCGTCGGTTCCCCTTCGCGACGAGCCAGGAGATCGTGCGCTCGGCCATCGGGCGGTGCTGTCGATAGGCGGCACGAAGATCGTCATCTCGCCAGGCGGCTCGCGCCGCGACGAGCTCCCGGTCGTTCACAGAGACGGTGAAGCTGCGCGCCGCGGCCTTCGTGCAGCGAGCCTTAAGCGAGCAGGACCCAGAGTGCGGCGTGAACTTCGCGGTTCCGGCCTTGGACACCGAAGCGGTGTGGCCCGCCGGGCAGGTGACCGTGCGGGCGTCGTGGTCGACGGCGAAGTCGTCACGGACGAAGCCGCCGGGGACGACCGGGCGGGACGGGAGAGGCTTGATGACGAGTCGGTGGTGCTTCTCCTTGAGCTCGCTCCTCGTCGTCCCCGACCCGTAGGCGGAGTCGGCGAGGACCTCGAGACCGTCCGGCTCGTCCTCCATCAGCGCGACGCCGACCGGACCGTCGGGGGCGTTCGCCGGGGTGAGCTTGACGGCGGTGACGATCCCGGTGTCGGGCTCGCTCGCGAGGTGGGCTTTGAAGCCGTCGGTCCGTACGGCGGTCGACTTGTGCCCGTGGCGGGCCTCGACGTCCGACGGTCGAGATCACCCGGTCCTTTGCGACCTTCTTCGCGATCTTCCAGCTGCCGGGGGCCTCGCCGGGCTCGACGTCCTGGCCCGCCACGAGGGCGAGCAGGCCGGTCATGTCGGCGGCGAGCTCGGCGGACGGGCTCTCCTCGACGGCGGCGAGGACCGCCTCCGCGTCATGGACGAGGCCGGTGACAAGGGCGTCGCGGGCGGACTGGTCCGACCATTCGATGACCGGCTTGCCGCCCTCGTCGGTGGCGGTCGAGAGCCGGACGAGGGCCGCCTCGGGGACCGTGCGGCGCACCTTCCTCATCGCGGAGATGAGCTGGGTCACGGTGTCCTGGGTGGCAACGGCGTCGTCGAGGATCGTCGAGTCGAGGGCCCGTCGGTGCTTGCCCCCGAGCACGCCGGTCGCTTCGACGACTGTGCGCACCGCGTCGAAGATCCGCTGTGGGCGAGAGGACTTGGAAAGGCGCGTCCGCCAGTAGGTGAGGACGGTGAAGTCGAAGCCCGGGTCGTCGAGGGCGAGCCAGCAGGCGACCTTCCAGTCGATGCGCGTCCGCAGTGCTCGGATCGCGTCGCGGTCCGACAGCCCCTCGAGCGCCTGCAGCACCATCACCGAGCAGACGAGCACTGCTGGGATCGACGGGCGGCCGCGACCAGAGGGAAAGAGATCGGCGAACTCCTCCTCTTTGAACAGCTCTTCACGATGGTCGGCCAAGAACGCGTAGACGGTGCCGTCCTCGACGAGGGCGCGGCAGAAAGCAGCGGCGTCGAGGATCTGGCGGTCTGGGCGGGCTCTTCCCTGCATAGGGCCCAATTCTCGTCCATCGAGAGCGAAAACGCGAGCACCCACCCGGGGACGACTAAGTCAACAGCGCACGCTGTCGGTGTTGACGGGGATCAAGCCCTACCAGCTGGCAGCCGACTCGCCCCTCGAGCGCTGGATCGTCTCGAGGGGCGAGCGTGCCTACGAGCTCGACCCTGCCGCCTGGTAGCTCAGCCCCCCGAGACGTCTTCGAGCCGCTGGCGACCGGCGGAGACGAACGGCATCATCGCCCGCAGCTCGGCCCCCACCTTCTCGATCGGGTGCTCCTGGCCCGCCCGGCGCAGCGCGGCGAAGCGGGGACGGCCCGCCTTGTTCTCCTCCACCCACTCGCGGGCGAACGAGCCGTCGCGGATCTCGCCGAGGATGCGCCGCATCTCGGCTCGGACGTGGTCGTCGATGACCCGCGGGCCACGGGTGAGGTCCCCGTACTCGGCGGTGTCGGAGATCGAGTACCGCATGCCGGCGATCCCCTGCTCGTACATGAGGTCGACGATGAGCTTCAGCTCGTGCAGGCACTCGAAGTAGGCCGACTCGGGCTGGTAGCCCGCTTCCACGAGCGTCTCGAAGCCCGCCATGACGAGGGCGCTCATCCCGCCGCAGAGGACGACCTGCTCGCCGAAGAGGTCGGTCTCGGTCTCCTCCTCGAAGGTGGTCTCGAGCACGCCGGCCCGCGTGGCGCCGATGGCATCGGCGTAGCTGAGGGCGAGCTGCATGGCCTTGGCGGAGTCGTCCTTCGCCACGGCGATGAGCGAGGGGACACCGCCACCCTCCTCGTAGGTGCGGCGTACGAGGTGGCCGGGGCCCTTCGGCGCCACCATGGCCACGTCGACGCCGGCGGGAGCCTCGATCAGCCCGAAGCGGATGTTGAACCCGTGAGCGAAGAAGAGGGCGTCGCCCGCCCCGAGCCTCGGGGCGATCTGCGCCTCGTAGACGCCAGCCTGCTCGGTGTCGGGCAGCAGCATCATGACGAGGTCGGCCTCGGCCGCCGCCTCGGCGACCGATAGCACCCTGAGCCCCGTGGCCTCGGCCTTCTGCCAGGACGAGGAGCCCTCACGAAGCCCCACCCGGACGTCGACCCCCGAGTCCCGCAGGTTGAGCGCGTGCGCGTGGCCCTGCGAGCCGTAGCCGATGATCCCCACCTTGCGCGACCGGATCAGGCTCTGGTCGGCGTCCTTCTCGTAGTACAGCGTCGCCACGTCTTGGTTCCCTTTCTCATGGGTACGGACTGTCGGCCGGCACGGTGCCGGCCCTCGTGAAGCGGAGGCTCAGGCCCCCTCGGCCACCCGCAGCCCCCGGTCGGCCGAGACGTCCAGCCTCGGGAGGGCCACCCGGCCGGTGCGCTGGAGCTCGACGATCCCATAGGGCCGCATCAGCTCCTCGAAGTCGTCGAGGCTGCCGGGGGCACCCGCCAGCATGGCGGTGATCTCCCCGTGCGAGACGTCGAGGATGCGGCCGCCGAAGACGCCGACCAGCTGGATGACCTGAGCCCGCTCGGCGGCGTCGGCGGCCACGGTGACGAGGAGGAGCTCGGCCTCCCTCGCCTCGTCGGGGTGGAGCTCGGAGATCTCGACGACGTTCACGAGCTTGTCGAGCTGGGCGATGATCTGCTCGAGCGGTGCCGATTCGACGTCGACGACGATGGTGATCCGGCTGAAGGCCTCGTCGTCGGTCGGGGCGACCGCCAGGGAGAAGATGTTGTAGCCCCGCCGCGAGAAGAGGCCCGAGACCCGGGCGAGCACCCCCGCCTTGTTCTCGACGAGGACCGACAGCAGGTGGTGGCGGGGCACCTGGCGCCTGGCGGTGGTCACGACCGGCTCCTCGCCTTCTCGAGGGCGGCGGTCTGGGAGGGGTGGACCACGATGTCGTCGTTCGAGGCCCCTGCGGGCACCATCGGGAAGACCTGCTCCATGGCGTCGGTCCGAAAGTCGATGACGACCGGGCGGTCGTCCACCTGGTTCGCCTTCTCGATGGCGGGCAGCACCTCCTCCGCCGTCTCGACCCTCATGCCGACACAGCCCATGGCCTCGGCCCAGCCGACGTAGTCGGGAAGGTCGGGCGAGAGGTAGACCTCCGAGTAGCGCTCCTCGTAGAACATGTGCTGCCACTGTCGCACCATGCCGAGGTAGCCGTTGTTCAAGATGGCGATCTTGACCGGGATCCGCTCGACCGAGGCCGTGACGAGCTCCTGGGCCGTCATCTGGAAGCAGCCGTCGCCGTCGACGGCCCAGACGGTGGCCTCGGGCCGGCCGACCTTGGCGCCGATGGCGGCGGGGACGCTGAAGCCCATCGTCCCGAGGCCGCCGGAGTTGACCCAGGAGTAGGGGCGCTCGAAGCGCCAGAACTGCGATGCCCACATCTGGTGCTGGCCGACGCCCGAGACGAGGACGGTGTCGGGCGGGGTGGCGTCCCGGAGGGTCTCGAGGACGAACTGGGGCTTGAGGAGGGGGGGCCGCCCCGGCAGCCGGCGGTCGGTCGTCGCCGGGCTGGTGCCGTCGGCGGCTCCACGGTCGTAGGTGTAGGGGAGCTCCTCCTTCCAGCGGGCGACCTGCTCGAGCCACGGCGCAAGGCGGGAGGTCCGAAGGTCCCCGCGGGCCCGGAGCGACCCGGAGAGCGCCTCGATCGCCAGGCGGCAGTCGGCGACGATCCCGACGTCGGGACGGCGGACCTTCCCGATCTCGGCGGCGTCGATGTCGACGTGGACGACCTTCGCGCCCGGGGCGAAGGCCGCCAGGTTGCCCGTGACCCGGTCGTCGAATCGGCTGCCGAGGGCGACCAGCAGGTCCGCCTGCTGCATGGCCGTCACGGCGCCGTAGCTGCCGTGCATCCCCGGCATGCCGAGGCAGAGCGGGTGACTGTCGGGGAAGGCCCCCCGTGCCATGAGCGTCGTGACGACCGGCGTGCTCGTGAGCTCGGCGAGCTCGAGGAGCGCCTCGGTCGCACGGGACTTGAGGATGCCGCCGCCGGCGTAGATGACCGGTCGGCTCGCAGAAGAGATGAGCTCGGCCGCCGCCTCGACGGCGGCCGGGTCGGGGGCGGCCGCCGGCCGGTAGCCGGGGAGGTCGACCTCCTCGGGCCAGTACCACTCCATGGTTGCGTTGGCGACGTCCTTCGGGACGTCGACGAGGACCGGGCCGGGCCGCCCCGTCGTGGCGACGTGGAAGGCCTCGGCGATGACCCTCGGGATCTCGTTGGCGTCGGTGATGAGCCAGTTGTGCTTGGTCACCCCCATCGTGATCCCGGTGATGTCGGCCTCCTGGAAGGCGTCGGTGCCGATCGCGCTCGAGGAGACCTGCCCGGTGATGCAGACGAGGGGGATGGAGTCCATGTAGGCGTCCGCAAGCGGGGTCACGATGTTGGTCGCCCCGGGCCCGCTCGTCACCATCGCCACCCCGGGACGCCCGGTCACGTGGGCGTAGCCCTCGGCCATGTGCCCGGCGCCCTGCTCGTGGCGGACGAGGACGTGGCGGATGGAGGAGTCGATGATCGGGTCGTAGACCGGGAGGATCGCTCCGCCGGGCAGCCCGAAGATGACCTCGACCCCCCCGTGCTCGAGGCTCTTCACGAGGGCTTGCGCTCCCGTCATCTGCATCGGTGGGACTCCCTTTCGGATGAGTGCTGCATCGCTTCGTCGAGACGGCCGGCCGGAGCCGGAAAACAAAACGACCTCCCCTTCTGGGGAGGTCGTGCGCACGGACGCGAGAAGGCGTCGTGCGCTAGGTAATAAGTACGAGGAGGCCGAAGATCGGGCTCGAGATCACCTCGAGAGTGTGGCAGACCCGCCGCCGCAGGGCAAACCGGAGGCGGCGGCCATCCTCCCGGCCAAGGGGCCGGAGACGAGAGCCGCCCCACGGCTTGGACACCGCCCGGCGTCGATGGAACCGGGACGCCCCGGCGGGGCTTGGGTCGGGCGAGCCTCTCCGGCGGCGGCAGCCGGCCCGTTCGGTCGCGACGCTGGGCCGGAGCCGGCACCTCGGGAGGATCGGGCACGTCGGCGCCAGCGCTGCACTCAACACGTGCAGGCGTGACCGGGCCCGAGGGCGGTGCGAGCCGGGAGGACCCACATCGCCTCGGGCGGCCGGTGGCCGTCAGCGGCGCCAGGACCGAGAGCTCGCAGGCGCTCGGAAGGTGATCAGATCGGCACCCGAGGTGGTGACGACGCGGAGCGCGGCGAGCTGGGCAGGAGGGATGGCGGTCGACGCCGACACGTTGGCGATGCCCCCGTAGCTGGCGTTCCACGTGCCAGCCACCTCGTGGTGGCCGTCGCGTGCGATCGCGATCAGCTGGCAGTGATCGCCAGGGGCAACCCCGGAGAGCAGCAGCTTGATGGCGCTGCCCCACGGTTCGGAGAGCAAGGTGGCGGTGCCCCTCACCCCACTCGTCTGGTCGGCCGCGGTGACCCGGCCCGCCGGCACGCCCGCGATGGAGAACGATCCCGACGGGTGCTGACCCTGGAGGCCAACCGCCAGCCCGCCGGCACCGAGGACGATCGCCAGGACGGCGGCGGCGACAAGCCGAGACCGCCGCCGACGGTCGCGGCGCCCCTTGTTGATCTGGGCGAGAGCCCGCTCGACGAGATCCGAGGGAGCCGCCAGGCGGCCAGAGGCGACGGCCTCCTCCTCGTTGAGCCGGCCCAACAGCCCCGGCAGCCCGGCGAGGACGGCCAGCTCGTCGCGGCAGACGGCGCAGACGGCGAGGTGCGCCTCCAGCTCTGCCCGCTCGGCTGGCTCCAAGGCGCCGACCACGTACGGACCGAGAGAGGTCCGCAGCGACCCGCAGGGGTTGTTCATGGGCTCCATCCTCGTTCCTCGAGCGCCAGGCGCAGCGCGTGCAGCGCGTAGTACGTGCGGGACTTGACCGTGCCGGCCGGGATGCCCAGCGCGGCGGCGACCTCGGCCACGGAGCGGCCGCGGTAGTAGGTCTCCACCACCACGGTGCGGTGGTCGGGGCTGAGGGCGGCGAGGGCGTCGGCCACGTCCCAGGCTTCGAGGGCGCGCTCGATGTCATCGGGCGCCGGCTGCGTGGCGAGCGCCGTCTCGCCCATCTCAGAGGGTCGCGACCGCCTGGCACGATGCTGGTCGATGGCGAGGTGGGCGGCAACGGTGAACAGCCAGGGCCGGAGCGACCGGGTCTCGACGCCCAGGTCTTCGGCGTGCCGCCACGCCCGCACGAGCACCTCCTGCACGATGTCCTCGGCTCGCCCTCGGTCGCCGGTCAGCCGGGTCGTGTAGCCGACAAGAGCAGGGCCGTGCTCTGCCCACAGCGCCCGGACGAAGGTCTCGTCGGGATCGTCCACCGCCGACAGCCGCTGCTGCCGCCTGGCGCGCTCGTCCACATCCCCAGTACGCACTGGCGAGCGAGAAAGTTCAAGTCGGTTGAACCGCTCCGTGCCACCAGTCGTAGTGAGGGGCATGGGATCGCTCCGTTCGCTTCTTCTCCGTCCCCCCCTCCGGCTTCGGGTCGCGGCCGTGGTCGGCGCCCTGGCCGTCACAGCCGCCGCGTGCGGGAGCACCAGCGCCGCCTCGCACACCACGACGGCGGGCTCTCGTGCTGACCCCGGGTCAGGAGGGGGGGCGGTGACGCTACGGGCAACGACGAACTCGACGCTCGGACAGACCATCCTGGTCGGTGCCGGCGGGCGGACGCTCTACCTGTTCGAGAAGGACACCAAGGGCAAGTTCTCGTGCTCAGGCTCCTGCACGTCGGTGTGGCCGCCCCTCTTGACAAGCGGGAAACCCCACGCAGGCAGCGGGATCAACGCCTCCCTGCTCGGCACCATCGCCCGACCCGGCGGCAAGACCCAGGTCACCTATGCGGGGCACCCGCTCTACTACTACGCCGCCGACAGCAGTGCCGGGCAGGCGAACGGAGAGGGCCTGCTCCAGTTCGGTGCCAAGTGGTACGTCGTGTCGCCTCACGGCATCGCCCTCACCAGCAGCAAGTCCTCGGGCGGAGCAAGCGGCTACGGCAGCAGCTCGTCCTCCTCGAGCAGCAGCTCCAGCGGAGGCGGCTGGTCGGGGTAGCGGCGCCGGCAGCCTGCAGGCATGACGGGATCTCGTCGATCGGCCGAAGCCACCGTGGCTGCACCCGCACCCGCTGCGGTCCACCACCGGGTCGGTGCCGGGCAGACCGGGGCCGGCCCACGGCGGCTCGGCCGTCGAGTTGCCCTCTACGGCCTGCGTGCGGCAGCGGCGGCCGCTCTCGGCGTCGACGCTGAGGTCCACGCCAGCGATGCCTCCTTCTACGACACACCGCGGGGGGGAGCGATCACCATGGGCAACCTCTTCCGCGTCGAGGCCGGCGTGTCGAGCCTGGCGGCATTGGTCCTGCTGCTCGCCTGGCGGCGACGAGCGAGCTGGGTCCCCGCCCTCGTCGTGGCAGCCAGTGCTCTCGGGGCAGTGTTCATGTACCGGTACTTCGACGTCGGCGTCCTCGGTCCGATCCCCAACATGTACGAGCCCACCTGGCAGGTCCCCGGCAAGCTGGCGGCCGCCTACGCGGAGGGCGCGGCGACTGCACTGAGCATGCTGGGGCTGGCCCTCTCTCCGGCCCGTCTCGCCGCACCGGGCCGCCGGCACCGGGGCGGTGCCGCGGGCGACCGGCACCCGCTGCCGAGCTGAACCTCGGGCGGCGAGCCATGCCACGCGATCGGGACGCCGACCTGTCGGTCGCCGCCGAGCAGGTCCCTTGGTCCAGACGGTGCGGTCGGACCGACGACTGGCCAGCTCGTGTCGCTCCTCGGTCCAGCCGAACCGAGGCTGCAGGGAGCCGAGGTCCGCTGTCCGGCGAAGTCCCGGTGCTCTCTCGGCCCGGTCGGCGCCACCCCGTCGTGCGACCGCTACGTGAGGGGTGGGCACGCTCGGGGTTCGCCGTGTCGACGGTATGTCATCCTGTCGTCGTCCGACGGTGTCCCGACGCATTCCCGACGAGGAGGACGTCCGATGCGCATGGCAGTGGTGGGTGGCGGCCCCGGTGGGCTGTTCGCCTCGACGCTTGCCAAGGCGGGCGATCCTCGCCGCCAGGTCACCGTCTTCGAGCGCAACCGCGCTGAGGACACCTTCGGGTTCGGGGTCGTCTTCTCCGACGCCACCCTCGAGGGCATCCACGCGGCCGATCCAGTGCTGCGCAGCGCGCTCGCCGAGCACGGCGTGCACTGGGACCCGATCGAGGTCCGCCTGCGGGGCGAGCGGTTCCTCTGCCACGGCAACGGCATGGCAGCCGTCGAGCGCCGGACCCTGCTGCGGCTGATGCAGGAGCGCGCCGTCGAAGCCGGTGTCGAGGTGCGCTTCTCCACCGAGGTGGACCCGGAGGGCCTGCTGGCAGCGGGCTACGACCTGGTGGTCGCCGCCGACGGGGCCAACTCCCAGCTGCGGGACCGCTTCGCCGACGCCTTCTCCCCGGCGACAGAGACCGCCACCGCCAAGTTCATCTGGCTCGGCACGACCTACCCGTTCACGAGCCTCACCTTCGTGCACGAGCGCGGGCCCCACGGGGTCTTCGCCGTCCACGGGTACCCGATCGGGAGCGGCGTGTCCACCTTCATCGTGGAGACCGACGAGCAGTCCTGGCGGGCGGCCGGCCTGGACGAGTTCGACGTCACCCAGCCGCCCGGCCCGAGCGACGAGAGAAGCAGGGCCTACCTCCAGGAGCTGTTCGCCGAGCAGATCGGCGGGCACCCGCTGCTCGTCAACAACTCACGCTGGGGCAACTTCCGCACCCGCCGGGTCCAACGCTGGCGTCACCGGGTCGGCGACACCGCCATCGCGCTGCTCGGTGACGCCGCCCACACCGCTCACTTCTCGGTCGGCTCGGGCACCAAGATGGCGATGGAGGACGCGGCCGCCCTGGTGGCTGCGCTCGACGAGCACCCCGACGACGTGGACGCAGCGCTGGCCGCCTACGAGACCGTGCGTCAGCCGCAGGTGGCCAAGATCCAGAGCTCGGCACGGCCGAGCCTGTCCTGGTGGGAGCACTTCGGCCGCTCCCACGACAGCCTGCCGCCGTGGCAGTTCGCCTACCACTTCTTCACCCGCAGCCTGCCCGAGTCCAAGCTGCGCCGCCGCGACGACGGGTTCGTCACCGCCGTGCACGGCCGCTGGTGGCAGGCTCACGGCGCCGAGCCGCTGGACAGCCCGATCGAGGTCGCCGGCCGGCGCCGGACCGGCCGGAGCGTCGTCGTGAGCGACGGCACCGCTCACCTGCCCGGTGGCCCGCTCCCCCTCCGGCACCGAGCCGCCGGCGACGACAGGGCGTGGGCGCTGGCGGTGGCCGCTCCCGACACCGAGGAGGGCTTGCCCGCCGCCCTCGAGGTCGTGGCGAAGGGCGTGGCCGCCGGCGCCGCCCTGGTGGCGGTCAGTGGCGGCACCCCCCTCACCCGCCGGTTGCTGTGCGAGGCCGCCCGGCTGGAGCACGGAGCGGTGAGCCTGCTGATCGAGGAGGTCGATCACGGCCGGGCCGAGGACGTGGCGGTGACCGCCGTGCTGTCCGGCCGCACCGATCTGGTCGGCGTCCCCGTCAAGGTGGCCCCGTGAACCCGGGCACGCTCGATCGGGGCGGCAGCCGGCCCGGCCCGATCCGAACGGCCCGTCGCATGCGGGGTGCCGGTGCCGCGGGCACTTCCATCGCTTGCCGCCGGGCAGGGAGCCGCTACCGGGCGGGCCGTGTCGTGACGAGGTCGATCAGCGGTGGCGTCCCAGATCCGGTGTAAAAGCCGCGGGACGAAGGCTCCTGGTTGGTGATGCTACGCCGCCGCTGTGACAGCGTTGGCGGATGTGGTCGTGGCGTCGTCATCGGACGTGTTGACG
>JAKCCH010000004.1 GCA_021838945.1 Actinomycetes bacterium | reverse complement strand
CCGATCTTGCGGGTGACGAGCCCGGCGAGGGGCGACCCGGGCGGTTGAGGTCGGCCGTCGTGTCGAGCCTGCAGGGTGATGTGGGCACCGGCTAGACGGGCAGATCACGCACCGACCACGGCGCATTCCCCCATGGTGTGCGGCTGTACTCGAAGTGCAGTCGGCCCGGCTCCTGCTCGAAGAGCTGACCGAACACCGTGGCGTACACACGGCCGTCGCGCTGGTGCCTGACGACGAGCGAGGCCAGGTCATCGGTGGGGGAGAGCGCCTCGAGGATCGCGTGCCAGCCGGCCGGGAAGTCCGCCGACTCGAACGAGGACAGGAAGCGGTCGGCCTTGCCGTCCTCGGCACCGCCGGACGTGAACATGAGGGTTCCGGGCTGGTGGTTCCTCCGCGTCAGTGTCGAACCATCGAAGTCCCATGACGTGAGGCTGCCCGGCGTCGCGAGCAACAACGAGAAGCTGGCCATCCCGTCCAGCTTCATCGCCGTCTGCCAGCTCGGCCCATGCGCGAGGGCGAGCAAGGGGAGGACCCCCCGACTGGATGCGCCTGGAGCTGCGAGGCGCCGCTCTGGCCGGTTGAGCACCAGGGCTGATCTGCCCGACTCGAGGTCGCTTGCGCACCACGTACCACCTGCCGAGCGATCCCGTCCGCCCACGACACCGGGTTGATCGGGCCACCAATTCCCAGGGTCGTCGAACTCCCGGCCGACCAGCTCGTCACGGAGGGCCAGCACTTGCACCGGTGCGCCGGCATCCCACCGCACCACGACGGTGCACATGGACTACATGGTGGCACCGTCGAGGGTCACCGAACGAGAGCGAGTGAGAAGCCTCTGACGACGCCGCCGGAGCAGACGGAGTCCCGATCGCAGATGTTATTACATAACGGACATTATCGGCGTTAGTACAAGGGCCTGCCACGACGCCGAACAGCCCTGAGTGCGACAGCAACGCGGCCACGGGTGGGCCTGGCCGGCCGGTCCTCAGGCTCGATGCTGCACAATGGTGCCGTGGTGAGGCGAAGCTCTTTGGCCGAACCCGCAGCCGAGGCCGGCGTGCTCGATCCAGGTGACCTGTCGCTCACGCGACGCGCAGGCTCGAGGACCGAGCAACCACGAGCCGTCCCGTGGGACGTCGTCCGCCAGTCGCTCAGCTTGTTCGCTCTCGGACGAGTGCTCCTTCTCGCAGCCGTGTTCGTCATCTCGGCGATCGATCACTTGAGCCCATCGCTGCTGTTGCGTTCCTGGGACGGGAAGTTCTACACGGTCCTCACCCATTTCGGGTATCCGACGAGCCGGCATCTCTACACCGCGAGACCGGACGCTTTCTTCCCCCTACTCCCGCTCACGGGCCACGTCGTGCATCTCGTGACCGGTCTGTCATGGCTCGACAGCGACATCGCCGTCGTCTGGCTCGGCGGCGCCGCTCTCGTGGTGCTCGGCGCGCTGCTCGCGAACGACGCCTGGGGCCACGACCGTGCCGTGCAGGCGGCGATCGTCCTTGCCGTGTTCCCGGGGTCGGTCGTGTCCGGTCTCGTCTATGCAGACCCGATCGGTCTGGCATTCGTCGCCGCCACGCTGTTCCTGCTCGGACGCCGCCGATACGCCTCGGCCGGGTTGACGGCGTTTGGCGCGACGGCGAGTTTCTCGCTGGCGCTGGCGCCACTGCTCGCCGTCTCCGCCTGGCTCTTCTTCGTCGAGAAGCAACGGAGGGCACTCGTCACCGGCGCCCTGGCAGCTCTCGGCGCTGCAAGCTTCTACGGCTACCTCTGGGCTCATGTCGGCACGCCGCTCATCTGGTTCCGCGTCGAGCGCACGATCTGGCACTCGGGTGTCGGCATCTCCGTGACGCAGGGAACCCTCTGGACCCTCCGGACGAATCCTTGGGCGGCCATCGTCACCATCCTCTGCCTGCTTATCTCCCTCGCCGGAATGCGAGCGCTCTGGAAGACGAACGCACCGAGGACGTGGCTCGTCTTCACAGCCGCCGTCTTCCTCATCAGCTTGTTCGACACCGGTACCTGGCTCACACCGAGGCTCGTGTACGCCATGTTCCCCGGGGTGCTCGCGCTCGGATCGAGGCTGTCACGGGCATGGATCGCGCCGGTGGTCGTCATTTCCCTCGTCTGCCTGGTCCTGTCGATGGCCATGTACGCGCCGCAGAACTGGCTCTTCTTCAATCCGTGAAAGCCTGCGGCTACCGCGTGGCGGACTCCTCCCCCGGTGTCCACGACCTTCCGTCGATGACAACGCCGAGCCAGTCCCGCACCACCTCGAGTGGCTCGCGCCGCAGAAAGAACAAGCGGACTCGTGCGTCGGTCACGGACCGCTCGTCGTCGACCAGTCCGGCGGCGAGCATCACCCGAAGGTGCCGGCTCATCGAAGGCGCGGTGACGCCGGCAGCGTGTGCCAGCTCGCCCGCCCGCATCGCACCGGTCGACAAGAGCGACACCACCTCGCGACGAGTGCTGTCGGCCAGTACCTGCAAACATTCGTCGATCTGCCCATAGTCGGCCATCCACACGATTATTGCGTAACTAGACAACTATTGTCAAGACGAGCCACCGCACCTCGGAGCGAAGGCTCGTCCTCCGCCTGCGTCGGCGGCCAGGCATGATGGACCCTGGATCGGTACGAAGGAGCTGCTCCCCCGCCGTGACGCCACGAGACGACACCCACCGCGCGGTCACGCCCGACGAGGACGCGACCGAGAGCGTCGAACCGACCGGCCGGTTCCGCATCTACATCGGTGCAGCTGCCGGCGTCGGAAAGACCGTTGCGATGCTCGACGAGGGAAAGCGGCGATTCGAGCGCGGCACGGACGTCGTGATCGGCTTCGTCGAGCCCCACAGCCGCCCGTTCACCGCCAGGGCGGCCGAAGGGCTCGAAGTCATCCCGCGCAGGAGGGTCGAGTACCGAGGTACCTCGTTCGAAGAGATGGACACCGATGCCGTCATCGCTCGCAGGCCTGCGGTCGCCCTCGTGGACGAGCTGGCGCACACGAACGTCCCGGGGTCCGGACCCCACGAGAAACGCTGGCAGGACGTCCTCCAGATCCTCGAATCCGGAATCGCGGTCATCTCGACCGTGAACGTCCAGCACCTCGAGTCCATCGCCGACGTGGTCGAGCGCATGACCGGGACGAAGGTGAGGGAGCGGGTGCCTGACTGGGTGGTGCGCTCCGCCTCCCAGCTCGAGCTCATCGACTCCTCACCCGAGCAGCTGCGGCGCCGCATGGCACACGGCAACATCTACCCGCAGGACAAGGTTCAGAGCGCCCTCACCCACTTCTTCCGGACCGACAACCTGACGGCGCTCCGCGAGCTCGCTCTGCGCTTCGTCGCGGATGAGACCGACGAGACACTGCTCGAACGCCTCCGTGCGCGCCACCTCCACGACGTCTGGGACGTCAACGAGCGGATCATGGTCGCCGTGGACGCCACTGCGGGCACGGCCGCCGTGATGCGGCGAGCCGCCCGGCTGGCGGCACGTGCCCGCGGCGAACTCCACGTCGTCCACGTGGCCTCGAGCGAGCAGTCGAGGCGGGACGAGCACGGACTCGAAGAGCTGCGGGCCTTGGCGCGGGACCTCGACGCCGACTGGAGCGAGCTCGCGGGCGACGACGCTGCGAGAGCGCTGATGGACTATGCCATCGCCAACCAGATCACCCAGATCGTGCTGGGATCGAGCCGCCGCAGCCGGCTCGAGGAGCTGACGCGTGGCTCGATCGTCTCGAAGGTGATCCGCCTCGCCTCCGACGTCGACGTCGACGTGCACGTGATCGCGCGGCGGAACCTGCCCATGAGGCTGCTCGAGGCGGAGAGCGGCGGCTGAGTCTCACACCCCTCCCCCGCCGTTGACGCGGAATTGACGCCGGCGCTGCTGTATTGACGGCACAGCCACACGGCTCGGGCACACACTCGATTCATGGCTGATTTCCTGGCAGTCCTCAGCACCATCGTGTTCGTGGTCGTGATGCTGGGGCTGATCAAGGCGCTGGAGCGCGTATGACCTGGGTGCAGGCGGTCCTGCTGGTGCTCTCGATCGTCGTGTTCGCCTACCTCGGCGTGGCGATGTTCAAGGCCGAGTGGTTCTGATGCGCTTCTTCTGGTCCATCGTCCTCCTGGTCGTCACGCTGGGGCTCAGCTGGCGATTCCTCGGCTCGTACATGGCCGCCGTCTACGAGGGCCGCGTCAAGTTCCTCGCCTGGCTGGAGCGCCCGACGTACCGCCTTCTCGGCGTCGACCCGGATCGCGAGCAGACCTGGCAGCGGTACGCCGGCGCCATGGTCGTCTACTCGGGCGTCGCCATCCTCGTCGTGTACGGCATGATCCGCCTGCAGGGCCACCTGCCGGGGAACCCACAGCACCTCGGCGGCGTCAGCCCGTGGCTGTCGTGGAACACCGCTGTCTCGTTCACATCGAACACGAACTGGCAGAACTACTCCGGTGAATCGACGATGTCGTACCTGTCGCAGATGGGCACCCTCGCCGTGCAGAATTTCGTCAGTGCCTCTGTCGGCATCGCGGTCGCCATCGCGCTCGTGCGCGGCTTCGCCCGCAAGGGCTCGAGCACCATCGGCAACTTCTGGGTGGACACGATCAGGGGCATCTACTACATCCTCCTTCCGATCGCGCTCGTGTTCGCGGTGATCTTCGTCGCAGAGGGCGCCGTCCAGACCCTTGCCGGACCCGTGAGCTACCACAACCTCATGAACGGGGCGAGAGGTGTCATCCCACGCGGCCCGGTCGCCTCCCAGGAGGTCATCAAGCAACTCGGCACGAACGGCGGTGGCTACTTCAACGCGAACGGTGCCTCCCCGTTCGAGAACCCGACCGGCCTCACGAACTTCCTCTCGTACTTCCTCATCCTCGTCATCCCGGTCTCGCTGACCTACACGTTCGGCAAGATGGTCGGCAGCATCCGCCAAGGGGTCGCTCTCCTCATGGCGATGGTCATCCTCTTCGGTACATGGGTCGGGGTTGCCACCTGGGCTGAGATGCAGCCGAACCCGGCTGTCGCAGCAGCCGGGATCAAGCACCAGCCGAACGGCAACATGGAGGGCAAGGAAGTCCGCTTCGGTGCCTCGCAGTCCGCGCTCTACGACATCGTGTCCACGCAGACGTCAACCGGGAGCGTCGACGGTTCGAACGACTCCTACACGCCCATCGGCGGCATGATGCTGCTCACCGGCATGATGCTCGGAGAGGTCACGCCCGGCGGGGTCGGCAGCGGCCTCTACACGATCCTCATCTATGCCATCATCGCCGTCTTCCTCGGCGGGCTCATGGTCGGGCGAACGCCGGAGTACCTCGGAAAGAAGATCCAAGCCACCGAGGTGAAGCTGGCGGCACTGGGCTCGCTCGTGATGCCGCTCACCGTCATCGTCAGCGTCGGTATAGCAGTGGCGACCGCGGCGGGCCGGGCGGGCCCGCTCAACCACGGGCCTCATGGCTTCACCGAGATCCTCTACGCCCTCACGTCCCAGTCGAACAACAACGGCTCCGCCTTTGCCGGCCTCAACGGCAACACCACCTTCTACAACGTCATCGGCGGCATCGACATGTTGCTCGGGCGTTTCGCCATCATCATCCCCGCCCTCGCGCTCGCCGGCGCGCTGGCCAAGAAGGAGGTGGTCCCTGCCTCGGCCGGGACGTTCCGCACCGACACGCCCATGTTCACCGGCCTCGTGATCGGCGTGATCCTCATCATCGGCGCTCTCACGTTCTTCCCGGCGGTTTCGCTCGGGCCGATCGTCGAACAGCTCATCCACGGGAGGTTCTTCTGATGTCGCTCGCCACCGCCGAGAGGGCGAGCTCGACGCCCCGCCGCCGGCCACACGGTGTGGCGGAAGCGCGCAGCCTGCTCGATCGCGAGATCCTCGGACAGGCGACCATCGGCTCCCTCAAGAAACTGGACCCTCGCGTCCAGGTCAAGAACCCCGTCATGTTCGTCGTGCTCGTCGGCACAGTCGTCACCCTGGTCGAGTCGATCTCCCACCCGACCTTGTTCGACTGGTCGATCACCGCTTGGCTGTTCCTCACGGTCCTCTTCGCCAACTTCGCGGAGGCCATGGCAGAAGGTCGCGGCAAGGCGCAGGCAGACACGTTGCGGCAGATGCGCTCGGAGACCGAGGCGCGCCGCCTCCTCGCAAACGGGACCGAGCAGCGCGTACCCGCGTCGCAGCTCGCGAAGGGCGACCTCGTCGTGTGCGAGACGACGGACCTCATCCCGTCCGACGGTGAGATCGTCGAGGGCATCGCCTCGGTCGACGAGTCGGCCATCACCGGAGAGTCCGCACCGGTGATCCGCGAGTCGGGAGGCGACCGGTCCGCCGTGACGGGAGGCACCCGTGTCCTGTCCGACCGGATCGTCGTCCGGATCACCGCAGAGCGGGGCCACACGTTCATGGACCGCATGATCGGCTTGGTCGAAGGCGCCAGCCGCCAGAAGACTCCGAACGAGGTCGCACTCACGATCCTCCTCGCAGCGCTCACGCTCATCTTCCTCCCGGTCGTCGTCGCGCTGCAGCCCTTCGGTCACTACTCCGGCGCGACGGTGTCGGTCGTCGTCCTGATCTCGCTGCTCGTCTGCCTCATCCCGACCACCATCGGCGCGCTCCTCTCTGCGATCGGGATCGCCGGTATGGACCGGCTCGTGCAGAGGAACGTCCTCGCCATGTCGGGGCGGGCGGTCGAAGCAGCCGGCGACACCCAGACGCTCCTGCTCGACAAGACAGGCACGATCACGCTCGGGAACCGGATGGCGTCTGCGTTCCTGCCGGTCGGCGGCCGCACCGAGGAAGAGCTTGCAGCAGCAGCTCAGCTCGCCTCCCTTGCCGACGAAACGCCCGAAGGACGTTCCGTCGTCGTGCTGGCCAAGGAGCGCTTCAACATCCGCGAGCGCGCGCTCGGCGAGCACGACTTCGTCCCGTTCACCGCAGTCACCCGCATGTCTGGCATCGACTACGACGGACGCAAGATCCGAAAGGGCGCTGCCGACTCGGTGAAGAAGTGGGTGCAGGAGCAAGGCGGTCACGTCCCGCCGGACCTCGACCCGCTCGTGGAGCGGATCTCCCGCTCGGGCTCCACGCCTCTGGCGGTGGCAGACGGTCCGAGCGTGCTCGGTGTGATCGAGCTCAAGGACGTCGTGAAAGAAGGCATACGGGAGCGGTTCGCCGAGATGAGAACGCTCGGCATCCGTACCGTCATGATCACCGGCGACAACCCCCTCACCGCCGCCGCCATCGCGCAGGAGGCCGGCGTCGACGACTTCCTCGCCGAGGCAACCCCGGAGAACAAGCTCGAGCTCATCAAGTCCGAACAGGGGGGAGGAAAGCTCGTCGCCATGACGGGCGACGGCACGAACGATGCTCCGGCGCTCGCACAGGCCGATGTCGGGGTGGCGATGAACACGGGCACGACGGCGGCGAAGGAGGCCGGCAACATGGTCGACCTCGACTCCAACCCGACCAAGCTCCTCGAGATCGTCGAGATCGGCAAACAGCTGCTCATCACGCGCGGCGCCCTCACGACCTTTTCCATCGCGAACGACGTGGCGAAGTACTTCGCCATCATCCCGGCGCTGTTCGCGGCGGAGTACCCCCAGTTGAACGCTCTGAACATCATGAAGCTGCACTCGCCCTCGAGCGCCGTGCTCTCGGCGGTGATCTTCAACGCCCTCGTGATCATCGCGTTGATCCCCCTCGCACTGAGAGGTGTCAAGTTCCGGCCGATGAACGCGGCCCAGATCCTGCGGCGCAACGTCTTCATCTACGGGCTCGGCGGCATCGTCGTGCCGTTCATCTTCATCAAGCTGATCGACCTCTTCCTGACCGCGGTGGGGTGGTACTGATGCTCGTTCACCTGAGGCGCGCCGTCGTCCTCTCGGTCGTCCTCTTCGTCGTCCTCGGGCTCGGGTATCCCCTCCTCGAGACCGGCGTCGCCCAACTCTTCTTCAAGACCCAGGCGAACGGCTCGCTCGTCACTCGCGGCGCAGCCGTGCTCGGATCGAGCGAGCTCGGCCAGCGCTGGACCGGACCGAAGTGGTTCCAGGGTCGGCCTGACCCGGACAATCCGATGGCATCCGGACCGCAGAACTACGGACCGAAGTCGAAGCTGCTGCTCCGGTTCTCGAAGAGCCAGGCAGCACTGCTTCGCCGCGAGGGCATCACGCCCACGAACGACCTCGTCACCGGCTCCGGTTCGGGCCTCGATCCCGACATCGCGCCCGCCGATGCGTATGCGCAGGTGAACGCCGTGGCAGCAGCGAACCATCTCTCCCCCGCGACCGTGCGCAAGCTGGTCGAACGGCACACAGTCGGCGCGTATTGGGGCTTTCTCGGGGCGCCCTACGTGAACGTGTTCCAACTGGACATGGCTCTCGCGAAGCTCACCGGCAGTCGCTGAAGGAGCTGACCGCACAGCTGGACCAGCGCCGGGCGTCGACAGGAACGAGACTCGGCGGGCCTATCCTTCGGTCACGGTGCCCAGCAGGATCATGCCTCGCCGCCGGCAGCTGACAGGCGTCGCCATCGCAGTGGTCGGCACAGCCCTCTTGACGGCTGCCATGGTGCCGGTCCGGACACATCTCGATCACGCCGTCGTCGCGCTGGCCCTCGTCCTCCCCGTGGTCATCGCCGCATCTGTCGGGGGCGTCGTTCCGGGGCTTGCCGCTGTCCTGCTCGGGTTCCTCGCCTACGACTTCTTCTTCCTGCCCCCGTACAACACGCTCATCGTGGCCCACGGCGACGAATGGGGTGCCCTCGTCGTCTACGCCGTCGTGATGGCCCTTGTCTCCCGCGTCGTCGACCGTCTGTGGCATGCGGAGTCGAGTGCCCGCCAGGGACGGCAGGACGCCGCCCAGCTGCTCGACATCTCCGAGCTGCTCGTGAGCCATCGACCGACGGGCGAGCTCTTCGGCATCGTCGTCAGCTCGGTGCGCGACGCCTTCGACCTCGACAGCGCCGCGCTGCTCCTGCCGAGCATCGTGCACAACGGCGGGTCGAGCAGCAGTCTCGAAGTCGTCGCTCACGCAGGCCGCGCACTCTCGCCGGCCGAGCTCGATCGGCTGCTGCCACATTCCGGCACGCCGGCGAGCCTTCGCGTCCTGCTGCCGGCCAACGTCTCGACCGAGCATCCCGCCCAGAGCCGAGTCCTCGAGGCCGTGGTCCTCCGCGTGGCCGACCGGATCGTCGGCCTCCTCGCGGTGGTGGGCCGTCCGCTCCCGACGCATCGCCGAGAGCTGCTCGGAGCCTTCGCCAATCACATCGCGCTGGCAATCGAGCGCGCTGCACAACGCGACCGCGAGGTACGACTAGAGCTGCTCGAGCAAGTGGACCGACACCGCCGCTATCTGTTCGGCGCCGTCTCGCACGACCTCCGCACACCGCTTTCGACGATCAAGGCGTCGGCATCCGCGCTGCTCGGCAGTCCGGAATCTCTCAGCGACGACGATCGCAACGAGCTCGCGGGTCTGATCGAGACACAGGCCGACCGGCTGGAGCGCATGGTCTCGAACCTCATGGACATGACCCGCATCCAGGCGGGTGCCCTCGTGCTCGAGCGCGACATCGTCTCGCTGGAAGAGCTGTTCACCGCCGCGACAGAGGCGCTCGGGCCGGCTGGGGCGACCGTGGAGGTCGTGCTGCCGGACGAGCCGGTCGTCGCCGAGGCCGACCGCACCCTCCTCCTCGAGGCGCTCGTGAACGTGTTGGAGAACGGGCTGCGTTTCGCCCCGAAAGGAACCGCAGTCGAGCTTCGCGGTGAGCTCGGAACCGGTGAGGACCGCCCCGTGCGGATCCTCGTCACCGACCGCGGCCCCGGCATCCCGGCGGGCGACCGCGCTCGCCTGTTCGAAGTCTTCGAGCAGGGAGCAGATCCCGACCACAAGCCATCGGCCGGAACAGGTCTCGGCCTCTCGATCACGAGGTCCTTCATCGAGGCGCATGGCGGCACGATCAGGATCGAGGACGCCGAGCCGGGAACGCGTGTGGAGATGGCGCTCCCACTCTCACCAAAACTGGTCGTGCCCGCAGCCGCGAGCACTGAAGGCGGTTGACCACGTGAGCACGACGGTCCTCGTCGTCGACGACGACCCTGCGCTGCTGCGCGTCCTCAAGATCGGGTTGTCCGGTCTCGGCTATGTCGTCCACACGGCGGGGAACGGCGTGACCGGCCTGTCCGAGACTGCGCTGCACAGCCCGGACGTCCTCGTGCTCGACCTCGGCCTGCCCGACCTCGACGGCGTGGAGGTGTGCCGCCGGGTCCGGGAGTGGAGCGACGTGCCGATCATCGTGCTGTCGGCCGACGCCACAGAGGACCGGAAGATCGACGCCCTCGACTCCGGAGCAGACGACTACGTCACCAAACCGTTCTCGATGGGCGAGCTCCAGGCGCGCCTGCGCGTGGCTCTCCGCCGTGGCTCGAAAGGCTCGCCTGCCGGCACCGACAGTGCGGACGAGAGCACCATCGAAGCCGGGCCGCTCGCCGTCGATCTTGCCCGGCACGAGGCGCGCCTCGAGGGAGAAGCTCTCGACCTCACGCCGCGGGAGTTCGACTTCCTCGCTTATCTCGCTCGCAACCATGACCGAGTCGCCACCCAGCGCATGATCCTCGAGGCCGTCTGGGGCCCCGGATACGGGTCGGACATCCGATACCTTCGCGAGTACGCGTACCGGCTCCGGAAGAAGCTCGGGGACGAGCACGGCACCTTCCTCCGGACCCGCCCCGGGATCGGTTACCAGCTCGTCACGCAAGCGGAACCCTGACCGACGTGTAGCAAGCAGGGGCGCCGAGCCAGCGAAGGAGCAAACGTCAGTGCCCGACAGCGAGGGCAGGCCCGTCATCTACGTCCTCGACGACGAGGAGCACATCACCGAGCTCGTCGCGATGGGCCTCCGCATCAACGGTATGGCCCCCGTGCGCTTCCACTCCTCACGCGACGCGCTCGACCAGATCGAGTCTTCCCGCCCCGACCTCCTCATCCTCGACGTGATGCTGCCAGGCCTCGACGGCTTCGAGGTGGCGCGCCGTCTTCGCCAAGCCGAAGGTGCAGGCACGAGGGTCCCTGTCATCTTCCTCACCGCCCGTGACGCCACGGCCGACAAGATCCAGGGCCTACGGCTCGGGGTCGACGACTACGTGACGAAGCCCTTCTCCATCGAGGAGCTCGTCGAGCGCGCGAAGGCGGTGCTCCGCCGCGCCATGGGAACCGGCCCGGGAGAGCACCGGCTCAGCTACGCCGATCTCGTGCTCGACGAGGACACCCGCGAGGTCTGGCGCAGCGGGACGGTCGTCGACCTCACGCCGACGGAGTACAAGCTCCTCCACTACCTGCTCGCGAACGCGCGCCGGGTCCTCACCCGTGAGCAGATCCTGGAGCGCGTCTGGGACTACACGTTCACCTCGAACGCGAGCGTCCTCGAGACCTATGTGAGCTACCTCCGCCAGAAGCTCGATGTGCTCGGCCCCCCTCTCATCCAGACGGTACGGGGCGTCGGGTACTCGCTTCGCCTGCCGCCCAAGCAGCAACGAGGGGCAGAGAGCGCATGACCCTCCGTCTCCGCCTCGCGCTCAGCCTCGGGGTGCTGCTCGCTCTCGGGCTCGTCGCGTTCGGCCTGGCGACCTACGCCTTCTACGCGCCGACCCAGTACGCACAGCTCGACACGCAACTGCGCGCATCCGAGAGCTTCGAGGCGACGCAGCTCGAGCTGCAGGCACACGTCGGTAGCCCGCCTGGTGCCACGAGCCGGAGCGGGGGCGGTGACCAGGGCGAGTACGGGAGCGGTCCCGCCCCGACCTCGGTCCTGGCACCTGGCTCGTATGCCGCCCTCCTCTCCCCCGCGGGCACGGTCGTGGCCAGTGCCGACGTCGTGAGGAGGGTCGGGGTGCCGAGACTCCCCTCTTTGCTGCAACTCGGTCACGAGAGCTCGGCAAAGCTGTTCGACGCCGCCTCGAGCGGCGGGACCGGTCCCCATTGGCGCGTGCTCGTCTCGCCGGCCCCGCATGCTCCCGGTTATTTGATCGTCCTGGCCGAGCCCACGACGGCCATCGACGCGACGCTCCACGACCTTTTGCTCGTGGAGGTCGCCGCCGCCCTCGGCCTGCTCCTCGTGCTGCTTGCCGGCTCCTGGCTCATCCTGCGGCGAGGTCTCAGCCCTCTCGAGCACATGGCACTCGACTCCCGAGCGATCGCGAGCGGCGACCTGTCCCGGCGCGTCGGACCGGAGAGAGGCCCGACCGAGGTCATCGAGCTCGGTGCTGCTCTCAACGCCATGCTCGCCGACATCGAGAGGGCCTTCGCCGAGCGAGACGTCACCGAGGCCCGCCTGCGGCAGTTCCTCGCCGACGTCTCCCATGAGCTCCGGACGCCGCTGACCTCGATCCAGGGCTTCGCTGAGCTGTTCCGGTTGAGCATCGCGGGAGGCGAAAGGTCCTCCGATCCCACCATCGTGGCGCGGCGGATCGAAGAGGAAGCCGGCCGCATGAAACGGCTCGTGGACGACCTGCTCCTCCTCGCCCGCCTCGACCAGGCACCGGAGATGCTGCGCGAAGACGTCGACCTGTCGGTCGTGGTCGCCGAGGCCTGCTCGGCAGCGGCGGCCATCGAGCCGGGCCGCCCGCTCCTCCTCGACGCGCCCGAACCGGTGCACGTCCTCGGCGACGCCGCCCACCTGCGCCAAGCTGTGGCCAACCTCCTCACGAACGGCTTGCGGCACACACCGCCAGGTTCACCGATCGAGGTCGCGCTGCGCCACGAGGCCGAACGAGGTGACGTGGTCGTGTCCGTCCGCGATCACGGCCCGGGACTGGACGAGGAGGCGCTGGCAAAGGCGTTCGACCGTTTCTGGCGGGCGGACCGGTCGAGAGCCGGTGGCGGCGCGGGCCTCGGACTCTCCATCGTGGCAGCCGTAGCCGATGAGCACGGCGGTTCCGTCACAGCTTCGAACGCCGATGGCGGGGGGGCGCAGTTCGTGCTCCGCCTGCCGACCGGCGAGACAAAGGGACCGACCGAATCGGTAGCACTTCCCGGCAAGGTCTGAGGTGGTTCTGAGCTTTCCCCCCGAGACTCGAGGCCATGAACAGCACGCTCGTCTGGTACACGTCCCGAGCGAGCGGGATCGTGGCGTGGGCACTGCTCGCCGGGAGCGTGCTCTGGGGGCTCTTCATGAGCACACGCCTCGCCGAGACCGTCCGCCGTCGTGCCTGGCTCCTCGACCTGCACCGCTTCCTCGGAGCCGGCGCGCTCGTGTTCGTCGTGGTGCACGTCTCCTCCATCCTGCTCGACACCTACACCCACTTCGGCTTGACCGAGGTCCTCGTCCCGCTGACGGGGTCATGGCGCCCCGGTGCGGTCGCGTGGGGCATCGTGGCCATGTACCTCCTCGTCGCGCTCGAGGTGACCTCGCTGCTGCGGCGCGTGGTGCCGCGGCGAGTCTGGCGGCGCACCCATTACCTGTCGTTCCCGCTCTTCGCCTTCGCGACGATCCACGGCCTCGCCGCCGGCACGGACCGTCACTCGGCCGCGCTCCGGATCGCCTTCTACAGCGTCTCGTGGGCGGCCGGGGTGCTGGTGGTGATGCGGGCCGTCACGGCGCGGCGGGCGCGAGCCGACGCTCTCACGGAGCTGGCCCGGGACCGCGGCCGCCTGCCACTCGACGGGGCAGGGGCGTCGCTCCCACGTAGCGGCTGAACCCCTCGGTGGCAAGCACCTTCCCGTCCTCCGTCACGGCGATCACATCCGAGCCTGTCCCCCCGACGATGTCGAAGGGATGCTCCTCGCCGTTCACGAGGACCGCTTTGGCGAGGATCTCGGCCCGCCAGGCCTCCCCGGCGACGACCGTGGCGTGGTTGAGCCCGCTCTCGGCCGGGCGGTGGGAGCGGGGGTCGATCAGGTGGTGCCTGAGCTCGCCGTCGACGAGCCAGCGCCGCTTCAGCGTGGTCGAAGTCGCCATGCCGCCCGCTGCCAGCCCGACGAGGGCGAGAGGCACGGCCCCGTTCCATGCGTGCTCGACCGCGATGGTCCAGCCGCCCGGATCCGGTCCGACACCAACGACGCGCAGGTCACCTCCGATGTTGCAGCACACGCCGTCGGCGCCGGCATCCATGAGCTCGGCCGCGACGAGGTCGGCCGCCAGCCCCTTGCCGATGCCGCCCGAGTCGATGCCGACGTCCGGGGGTAGGTGGACGTCGTGGCCCTCGAGCACGATCCCGTCGCATCCTGACCGGAAGTGGCTGATCGGCTGGCGCTCGCGCGGCCCGATCTCCTCGTAGGTGCGGTCGTAGCCCGCCCGGACGACATCGCCGAGCAGTGTCGGGTCGAAGGCTCCGCCCGAGAGCCACCAGCCCTCGAGCGACCGTTGGACGAGGAGCCGGGTCTCCTCGGACACGCGGGTCACCTCGCCGGCGCGAGCATTCAACCGGTTGAGCTCGCTCGTCGGGCGAAACCGGCTCCACCGCTGCTCGAGGGCCTCGATCCGGCGCCTCCCGCGGCCCGTCAGACGAGCGGGGCCGACGACGATGAGATGCGCCGTCGTGCCCATGGCCTCCCAGGTGAGCTCAGCTGCCACCGCTCGCGGTGTTGGCGCTCTGGGACGGAGTGGATGCCTGCGGAGCGCCGGAGGCGCCCGGTGTGCCCGACGTGGTCGTGCCGGCATCGCCCGTGCCGGTGGACTCGCCCTCCCCTCCGACGGATGTGACCTGTTCATGGGACGCCGCGTGGGAGCTCGACGCGATCACGCCGGTGATCACGAGCATGCCCGCAAGGCTGCCGGCGCCGGCGACGAGCCGGGCGCGCCGAGCCGGGTGCCGGCGAGCAGATGGCGCCGAGGGCGTTGGGCTGTGGTCCTGATCCGCTGCTGACATGACGCCAGCTTTGCGAGCAAGCCTTGGAGGAACCTGGGAACCGGCGAGGACTTGCCACTGATCTCGTCACGCGAGCGAGTACCGTCGTCGACGCACGGAACGGTTCGTGCAAGATGGTTACGTGCAAGCTCGGAGTCCACGGGCGCCGTCTTGGCGTCATGTCCGGTCCCGAGCTCGCAACAGGAGCACTGATGTCACCTCGCAGGATCCGATCCCAGACGCTACGCGGGAGTCGGCGGATCGCGTCGATCGGAGCACTCGTGACCGTCGCTGCCACCACGGCCGCCTGCGGTGGCAGCGTGGCGGCGACTCGGGGTCACCCCGGCACCACCCGGCCCCATCACGGTGCGATCTCGCCCGGCAACAACACCAAGTCGGGCTCGAGCACCACCTCGACCACCCTCTCCACCGTGTCGGCGGTGCACCCCGTGAACGGCAAGGTGACGATCCTCGAGATCGGAGACTCGCTCGGCATCGACCTCGGATGGGGCATGCAGTGGGCGCTCGCGAACGACCCGCACGTGAACCTCGTCCAAGACGCGAAGGGTGACACGGGCCTCGCGAACACCGGGTACTTCAACTGGCCGGCCGTCCTCGAGTCCGAACTGCAGCAGGTCCATCCCCAGATCGTCGTCGTCTTCCTCGGGGGGAACGACCCGCAGGGCTTCTACCAGGGGAACCAGCTGGTGACCTACGGCACGCCGCTCTGGAGGCGCGCCTACGGCCAGCGCGTCGCCACCATGATGACCGAGGCGACCTCCGCCGGTGCCCAAGTGCTCTGGGTGGGCATGCCGATCATGCAACCGCGGCGTTTCTCGCACGAGATGGCGATGCAAGATGCCGTCTACCGGGCGCAGGCGGCCACGCACGCCGGGGTCACCTACTTCTCGTCGTGGAAGCTCTTCGCCACGCCGTCCGGGCAGTACAACGGCGGCACGACTGATGTCGCCGGCTCGGTGATGCCGCTTCGCGACTCAGATGGGATCCACCTCGCCGACGGCGGGGAGGACCTGCTCGGTCTCGACATCGTGAAGAAGATGCAGGCGATCTACAAGCTGCCCTGACGGCTCAGAAGGGCTCGACGAGCGGGCGCCGCTTGCTTGCGGGCGAACGGCCAGCCGGAGGCGCAATAGCCAGCACGTTCATGATCCGCCGACGAGTGTCTGCCGGGTCGATCACGTCGTCGATCTCGAAGTGCATCGCCATCGAGAGAGCTCGACCGCGCTCGTACATCGAGGCGACGAGCTTGTCGTAGAGCGCTTGTCGTTCGGCCGGGTCGGCCACCGCGTCGAGCTCACGCCTCCAGGCCAGCTTCACCGCGCCCTCGAGTCCCATGCCGCCGAACTCCCCGGTCGGCCACGACACGATGAGCAGCGAAGCGTGGAAGCTGCCGCCCGCCATCGCCTGTGCCCCGAGACCGTACCCCTTGCGCAGGACGACGGTCACGTACGGCACCGAGATGCTCGCGGCCGTCACGAACATCCTCGAGAAACGCCGCACCTGGGCCGAGCGCTCCGCCTCGGGGCCCACCATGAATCCCGGCGTGTCGCAGAGCGACACGAGAGGGATCCCGAAGGCGTCGCACAGCTGCACGTGACGGGCGGCCTTGTCGGCGGCGTCGGCGTCGATGGCACCACCGAGATGTGCCGGGTCGTTGGCGATCAGGCCGATGGGCCTCCCTTCGATGCGGGCCAGCGCGGTCACGATGCCGACGCCGTGGTGCCGGCGTAGCTCGAGCACACTGCCCGTGTCGCAGAGCACGTCCACGACGCGACGGACGTCGTAGACGACCGTGCGACGCTCGGGTACGAGGTGGCGCAAGACGCGCTGGTCGGCGCAGGTCCAGGGTCGGGGCTCCGGATCGAAGTACGACAGGTACTGCTTCACGAGCCCGACGGCTTCGGCGTCGTCTGAGGCCACGAGGTCGACGACGCCGTTCGGTGACTGGACCGAGACCGGACCGATGTCCTCGGGCTCGACGACACCGAGCCCTCCGCCTTCGATCATGGCGGGGCCACCCATCCCGATCGAGGCGTCCTCGGTAGCGATGATCACGTCACAGCACCCGAGCAGAGCTGCATTCCCTGCGAAACAGAAGCCGTTCGCCACCCCCACCGTCGGCACAAGTCCGGACA
Organism: Actinomycetes bacterium; assembly: GCA_021838945.1. GTDB lineage: Bacteria > Actinomycetota > Acidimicrobiia > Acidimicrobiales > Bog-793 > JAKCCH01. The sequence goes on along the minus strand of JAKCCH010000004.1, from coordinate 46,363 downwards.
AGCGGGCGAAGAGGGCGAACGCCATCGTGTCGAGGCCGGCGACGGAAGGCATGTCCGTGTCGCCTGGTCGGCCGCCTCCCCCTTCCGCCAAGAGCACGAGCGGAGTCGAGAGCCGTTCCACGATGTCGAAGAGGCGGTCCTTCTTCTGGTGGTTGCGAGCGCCCTGGGTTCCCGCCAGGACGAGGTAGTCGTAACCGGCGACGGCGACCGCACGGCCCGCGACCCGCCCGATCCCGGCCACCATGCCGTCTGCCGGTGTGCGCTCGATGAGCTCGGACAACTCGCGGCGGCTGCGTTGGGCGGCGACCACGAATCCGCCCCACTCCTCGAAGCTCGCCTCGTCGAACAGATCCTCGAGGTTCTCCCGGACCGTGCGATGTCCCGCCGCGTGGCGCGCCGCCACTCGCCCGACCCGCGCCGGCGAGTCGTCGAGCAGGAATCGCCGCCGCTCGAGCACTTCCCTCAAGTCGGCTCTCGGCGGTGCGTCGAGGTCGACGACCTGCTCCTTTTCGCCTTCTCGCTCATCGTCGCCTCGTGGGGCGACAGAGACGAGAAGATCCCCTTCGCCCACCGACGTGCCGAGCTCGACGGCGACGTGCTCGACGATCCCGGCGACCGGCGTCCTCACCGGGTGCTCCATCTTCATGACCTCGAGCAGGACCACGGTGTCGCCTGCGCGTACCGCCTCCCCCACCGTCACCGGGACGCGCACGACTGCGCCCGGGACGGGCGCTCGCACCTCCGCAGTCGCGTCCACGAGACCTCCCTCCGCTCAGGGGACGAGGAGGATCTTGCCGGTCGCCCGACGCTCGCCGATCTCCTTCAGCGCCTCCGCCGCGCGCTCGAGCGGGAACGTCGCGCCGATCGGGGGATCGAGCCGCCCATCCTCGACCATCGGGAGCAGGTCGGCCCACTGTTGCTGGAGGTAAGCGGGCTGGGAGATCCAGAACCCGCCCCACAAGACGCCCACCACGGTGATGTTGTTGAGGAGCAGGCGGTTGACCCTCACCGTCGGGATCTCACCGCCCGTGAAGCCGATGACGAGCAGCCGCCCCTCGGTCGCGAGGGACCGCAGCGAGTCCGTAAAGCGGTCGCCGCCGACGGGATCGAGCACGACGTCGACGCCCTTACCCCCCGTGAGCTGTTTCGCGGCGTCCTTGAAGCCTTCCACGGGGACGGCGTGGTCGGCCCCGGCCCGCAGGGCGACCGCTCGCTTGTCCTCGGTGGACGCGACGCCGATCACGGTTGCGCCGAGCGCCTTCGCGACCTGGATGGCCGCCGTCCCGACTCCGCCGGCCGCGCCGTGTACGAGCACGGTCTCGCCCGGGCGCAGCTGGCCTCTCCGAGTCAGGGCGAAGAGCGCGGTGAAGTAGTTCATCGGCAGGGCGGCGGCGACCTCGTACGACACGTCGTCGGGGAGTGCGAACACCGAGATGGGGTCGGCCGTCGCTGCCTCGGCAAAGCCGCCGATCCCGGGGAAGGCCAGCACCCGGTCGCCTTCGGCGAAGCTCGAACCCTCCGGTGCTTTCGCCACGATGCCCGCGATCTCTGCTCCCGGCACGAAGGGCAGGCTCGGTCGCATCTGGTACTCGCCCTTGGTGAGGAGCACGTCCGGGAAGCTGACGCCGATCGCGCGGGTCTCGATGAGCAGGTGTCCCGGTCGCGGCGCCGGCGGATCGACGTCGACGACTTCGACCGAATCTGGACCCTCGAGCCGCGATACCTGGACTGCCCTCACGAAGAGCTCCTCCCCTCCTCCGGGCCGCGCGGCCACGGTACGGCCGCGTCAGCCGGCACCTCTCGCAGCGCCGGTCCTTGTCTTAGGCTGCGCGAGGCATGGACGTCCACCTCGTCGACGGCACCTACGAGCTGTTCCGGCAGTTCTTCGGCCAGAAGGCCAGGCGCCGGAGCGCGGACGGCCAGGATGTCACCGCGGTCACGGGAGTCGTGAGCTCGCTCCTCACCATGATCTCCGAGGGCGCCACGCACCTCGCCGTGGCGACGGACCACCGGATCGAGTCCTTCCGCAACGACCTCTGGCCCGGCTACAAGACGTCTGCCGGCGTGGCGCCCGAACTGCTTGCCCAGTTCCCCATCCTCGAGGACGCTCTCCGCGAGCTCGGCCTGCTCGTTCTCGCCATGGACGAGCTCGAGGCGGACGATGGGCTCGCTTCGGCCGCGCACGTGGCGGCGTCGGATCCGGCCGTCGACCGCGTCCTCATCTGGACGCCTGATAAGGACCTCGCTCAGTGCGTCCGTGACGAGCGGGTCGTCCAGGTCGACCGCCGGAACAAGGCGATCCTCGACGAAGAGGCGGTGCTGGCGAAGTACGGGGTCCTTCCGGAGTCGATCCCGGACTGGCTCGCGCTCGTCGGCGACAGCGCCGACGGCTTCCCGGGGATCGCCGGATGGGGGAAGCAGAGCGCCGCCGCCGTTCTCCGCCACTACGTCCACCTCGAACAGATCCCGTCGGACGCGGCGGCTTGGGCAACCGAGGTGCTGGCACGCGTGCGATCGGCGCCCACGCTCGCGGCGCGGCTTTGTGACGATCACGACCTCGCCGAGCTGTTCCGGAGCCTCGCCACCCTGCGCGTCGACGACTCGCTCGTCGCCGGCACGAAGGCTTTCGAGTGGCGCGGCCCGTCGGACGGCTTCGGCGAGCTGGTCGGGCGACTCGGCTCACCGGCACTGTCGGAGCGGGCGTCCGGCCTCGCCGCCGAAGCCCCCGGGACCCCCGGGACGCGCTGAGCCGTACACTCGGGCGCCGTGCCCTCGGTCTACGTGAACGGCGTGATGCTGGACGCCGCCGAAGCGACCGTGTCGGTGTTCGACCACGGCCTCGTGACGGGGGACGGCGTCTTCGAGAGCATCGCCATCCGCGACGGTCGACCTTTTGCCCTCAGCCGCCACCTCGAGCGGCTCGCCTGCTCCGCCTCCGCCATCGGCCTGCCCCTGCCACCTGGCGAGGAGCTCGAGAGGGCGGCGCGCATGGTCGTCGACGAAGCCGGCTGCCGGGCCGGCAAGCTCCGGATCACGGTGACAGGAGGGAACGCGGGGCTCGGATCGGCGAGGGGCAAAGCCGACCCGACGGTCGTGATCGCCTGCGAGGCTGCCGCCCCGCCGGCCGGACCGGCCGTGGTCGTCGTGGCGCCGTGGCCGAAGAACGAGCGCGGGCCTCTCGCAGGTGCCAAGACGATCTCCTACGCAGAGAACGTCGTCGCCCTGGCATATGCGGCAGAGCGAGGCGCAACAGAGGCGCTCTGGTGCAATACGGCGGGGAACGTCTGCGAAGGAACCGGCACGAACATCTTCCTCGGCATCGGAGGCGACCTCCTCACGCCTCCCCTCTCGGCCGGCTGCCTGGCGGGCGTCACCCGAGGGCTGGTGATCGAGATCACCGGCGCGGTCGAACGGGACCTGCCGCGTGATCGCCTGAGCGATGTCGACGAAGCGTTCTTGACGTCGACGACCCGTGGCGTCCAGCCGATCGCGCTCCTCGACGGGCGCGAGCTGCCGCACGCCCCGGGTCCACTCACCCGAGCGGCCGCCGACGCGTTCGGCGCCGTCGCCACAGGCGGCCTCGACTGATCCGCCGGCGCTCGGTCAACAGCTGTAGCCGTTGGCCGAGGTGTTCACCGCGAGGCTCGTGCCGAGCCGTACCGAGTAGTCGAAGATCTCTGCATCGATGAGTTGGGTCACGCCGACGGACGTGCCGTCTGCGTAGACGATGAGGCCGACGACAGAGCCGCCGGCGAGGGGGCCGAAGCCGGTCGGGTAGACCACCGGGCCACCGCTGTCGCCGGGCTGCGGGGCGGCTGTCGTGAGGTCGAGGTTGCTGAGCTGCTCGCCGCCGACGTTGCCGCTCCAGTCGTAGGTGACAACACGGCCGCTCTCCTGACCGGTGACCGAACCCTCCGACCAGATCGTCGCGCCTTGCGGCGGATCCGCGGCACCGGTGATGAACAACCGCGTCGTGCCCGAACCCCAGGAGATGCACGACGAGCTGTCCCTGACGAGCTGTGCATCGACACCCCAGGTGGACTTCGAGCCGGAGACCGTAGTGCCGACACGGGTGCTGTCATCGAGCGAGCCTCTGCTTGGCGGGACGTTGTACCAGGTGTTGTAACCGCAGTGGCCGGCCGTGAGCGAGTAGGTGTCGCCGGCGGTGTCGTGGATGCCGAAACCCAAGGTGCAGAGCGTCCCCGAGGAGGACCCGATCATGTCGCCGCCGTTCCATGGCGGCGTGTCGGACGTGCGCGACGCGTCGAGCGAGGAACTGGTGGCAGCGGTGGTCTCCACCTCTGAGCCGTAGTCCGCTCGAAGGGTCGCGTCGATCGAACCGCCTGTCGTCGTGACCGAGACGGCCCCGTTCTTCACGTCGATCCCGGCACCGACGACGCCTGCCTCGGCAAAACGCCGGTTTGCAAGGATGTCGGCCTTGAGAACCGTGAGGTCCGCCAGGCTCCTCCGCGCCGTCGTGAAGGTGAGCGCCGGTGCCCCGGCGGCCCGGCTGGTCCCGAGGGTTCCCGCAGACGTGCGCCGGCCGAGCAGCGCGCCGGTACCAAGGGCGTCGGACAGGTACTGGGTCACGACTGCGGAGAGGTTGGCCTTCGCCCATGCCCGCAAGCCTCGGGCCGCACCGACGGTCGGGATCACGAGGTTGCCCGACGCGTCCACGTACAGCCCTCCATAGGTGTCCGGGAAGTCCCTCGACATGCGCTGCTCCCACATCCCGAGCGGGTCGCCCGGCGTCACGAGCGCGGATGCCGCCGCCACCTCTCTCGGAGTGGCCGACACCTCCGCCGCAGGCAAGCGCCGGTGCAACAGCGATGCCGCCCTGACCCCCTGCTCCTGTGCCCCGGCGGGCGAGGCGAGCAGCGACACCGACAACGCCATGCAGGCAAAGGCGGCGGCAGCAGAGCCGAGGGGTCGGACGAGTTGATGGCGAGACATCTGCCCTCCTGTGCGTTGTAGGTTCGCTGACCCCCGCGACAGCCTCGGCAGACCTTCAGCATGGAGCGCCACACTGCTGACCCCCGGAGCTCCCCGCGTGCGTCCGCACTGCGAGCATGACACCGGGAAAAGTCCCTGAAAACCTCTAGATTTTTTTTTTTCTGAGGTGCAACCTTTTGGGGCGCTCGTGTGTGATGTATACCGTGGGGAGTGTTGGGGGCGAGTTCCACGGAAGGCTTCGACGCCTTCTATCGCGACGGATCCGCGCGTCTCGCGCGCCAGATCTTCGCCTTCACGAACGACCCCGCCGAAGCCCTCGATGTCGTCCAAGAGGCATATGTCCGGGCATGGACGCGTTGGGAGCGCGTGGCGCACCTCGACGACCCGCACGCATGGGTGAGGCGAGTTGCCTTCAACCTCGCCAAGAACTCGAACAGGCGGAGACGGCGCTTCAGCGAGCAACCCTTGCCTCAGCAGGTCGTCGAGGAGGATCCCGGCGACCGCTCCCGGCTCGAGCTGGCAGCCGCTCTCTCGACCCTGTCACCCGAGCATCGGCAGGCCCTCGTTCTCCACTATCTGCTCGGCCTCACGAGTCACGAGATCGCGACGGAGATGGGCGTCCCCATCGGCACCGTGAAGTCATGGCTGAGCCGTGGACGCCTCCACCTCTCGGCCGCTCTCGACGCGCTGGAGGCGACAGATGACTGCGAGCGGACGCAGGACGCCTGACGACCGCAACAGCGTGGCGGACGCCCGCATCCGGCGGGCACTCGAGGCATGGTCATCGGAACTCGCTCCGGCGCTCCCCTCGCCGGAGCTCGTGAGAGCGCGGGGAACCGGTCGCATCCGCCGCCGGCGTGCCGCGACAGCTGCGGCGGCGGTCGCAGCTGTCGCGGCGCTCGTGACAGCACTCGTCCCGCTGTCCCATCCCTCACCGGCGCGCCAGCAGCAGAGTCGAGCAGCGAGCGGTCATGCTCCCCTCCTCGGCGAGCTGGCAGCGCACATGAGGCGGTTGACGACCCCGCGCGTCCTCGCGGACGCGAGGCAGGCGGCGCGGTCGGATCTCTCCCTGCTCACCGCCACGACGGCCAGCCTCTATCGGAGCGCGGGAACCACCCGCAATGTCGTGCTCGTCCCGAGCAGCCTCGGAGAGGTCCTCGTCCAGCTGGAGCTCGGAGCGCGCGGGCAGACGGGCTCGCAGATCGCGACGGCGCTCGGGATGGGCGGCACGTCTGCCTCTGCTCAGGCTCAGCTCTGGAACGCGCTCTCGCAACAGCTGACGATCGATCAGCGGGTGTCCCACGTCCAGCTGGAGCAGGCCAACTACCTCTTCCTCGAGCGCACCCTCCACGTGCACGGCACCTATCTCGACGCCCTCGCTCGATACTTCGGCGAAGGGATCTGGGAGGCGGACTTCGCCGGTCGCCCGGCGGCAACGACCAGGACGATCAACTCGTGGGTGCGCTCGGTGAGCCACCTGCGGGTCCCGCCGCTGCTGCCGCCGGGATCGATCACTCGGAGGACCGCGTTCGTGCTCGCCAACGCGTTCCACTTCGACGCCAGCTGGTCACGCGCGCTCGCCTTCGATCCCGGCCGGACGCACTCCGCCGTGTTCCACCTCGCGAGCGGCGCAACCGTCTCGGTCCCGACGATGCATTGGAGCGGCGTCCTCCGGACCGCCGCTCTCGACGGCATGCGGGCCGTCGAGCTGCCGTATGCCGGTGGGCGTTTCTCTGCGCTCGCGATCGAGCCGGAGACCGGGTCGCTCACGACGATGCTCGACTCGTGGACGCCGACCTCGCTGTCGCACCTCGAGGCCGGGCTGCGTCAGGCGACTGTCGATCTCGCGCTCCCGCGCTTGTCTCTCGGCTCGGCGTCATCCTGCAACGGCGCGCTTCGAGCGGCCGGCGTGCGCCAGGCCTTCTCCACCGGCGCCGACTTCGGCGGCATCACCAGCACGCCCACGGCTCTCGACATGGTCGGCCAGAGCGTCGCCATCCGTGTCGACGAGCACGGCACGAACGCCGGCGGTGGGACCGGCTCTGTCTCGACACTCGTGTCAGGCGGCCGCGATGCCGTCGCCGTCGCCTTCAACCACCCGTTCGTCTTCTTGATCCGTGATGACGCCGCCGGCGCCGTCATCGTCGAAGCGGTCGTCGCCGATCCGGCGGCGGTTGCTTCATGACGACGGCCGTCGAGCCCGAGAACCCGCGCGTGAACGGATACAGCGGCGACCAGGCCGGCATGCTCGAGCAGATCGTCGAGAACATCCCCGACATGGTCTTCGTGAAGTCCGCAGACGACCTGCGCTTCGTACGGCTGAACCGAGCCGCCGAAGAGCTCCTCGGATACGCACGGGCCGAGATCGTCGGGCTTCGGGACCACGACATCCTCCCGAAGGAGGATGCTGACTTCCTCGCCGCGATCGATCGCCGCGTCGTCGCCGAGCGTCGCATGATAGAGATCGAAGCCGAGTTCGTGGCCACCCGCTATCGCGGGCGGCGGGTGCTGCACACGAAGAGGATCCCGATCTTCGGCGACGACGGAGAAGCCCGGTTCATCCTCGGGATCTCCGAGGACATCACCGAGCGCTACCACCGCGAGCTCGAGCTCGCCGTAGTCCACGAGGAGGCCGAGCGACAGAACCGGGAGCGCGACGCGACCATCGCCGTCCTGAACGGGGTGGTCGAGACGGGCAATCTCGACATGCTGCTCCAGCCGATCATCGACCTTCGAAGCGGGAAGCTCGTCGGCGCGGAGGCACTCGCCCGCTTCCGCCTGTACCCGCCGATGCCGCCGGACCACTGGTTCAAGCGAGCAGCGGACGTCGGGCTCCAGCTGCCCCTCGACATGATCGCACTCGAGACCGCACTCGGGCACCTCGACCACGTTCCCTCGCACGCGTTCCTCTCGGTGAACCTCTCCCCCGCCACGCTCGTCTCGCACGAGCTCGAACGGCTCCTTCGGAGCTACCCGGCGGACCGGATCGTCCTCGAGGTGACCGAGCACAGCCGCGTGGATGACTACGAGAGGATCGAGGAAGGCATCGGAGCGCTCCGTCGCTCCGGTGTGCGGATCGCGGTCGACGACGCCGGTGCTGGCTGGTCGAGCATGCAGCACATCGTCCGGCTGCGCCCGGAGATGATCAAGCTCGACACGGAGCTCACCCGTGGCATCGACGTCAGCTCAACAAGACGCGCGCTCGGCGCCGCCATCGTGGCGTTCGCGGCCGAGATCGGCTCGACCGTCGTAGCCGAGGGCATCGAGACTCCCGGGGAGCTCGAGGCCTTGCGCGACCTCGGCGCCTCCTTCGGACAGGGCTACCTCCTCGGGCGCCCTCACCCTCTGCCCCTGCTGGAGCCCCCCACCTAGATCGCCGGCGGACCGGGCCAGCCCCCGCGCCGATCCCTCGCCGGCGCGACTCTGATGCCCGGTCCGCCGGCCATGCCCGAGCGGGCCCGCCTCAGGAGTACTTGCGCAGCTCCCTTCGGGCGACAGTCCGGCGGTGCACCTCGTCGGGACCATCCGCGATGCGAAGCGTGCGAAGCGACGCGTACATGCGAGCGAGCGGGAGGTCAGGGCCGACACCCGCGCCACCGCACGCCTGGATGGCGCGATCGACCACCCGGAGGGCGACGTTCGGCGCGAGGACCTTGATGCCGGCGATCTCGGTACGGGCCGCCTTGTTCCCGTGGCGGTCCATCGCATCGGCTGTGGCGAGCACGTACCAGCGCGCCTGGTCGATCTCGAGGCGAGACTCGGCGATCCACTGCTGCACCACACCCTGGTCGGCGAGCGGGCCCCCGAACGCACGGCGGTCGAGCACGCGGCGGCACATGATCTCGAGCGCCCGCTCGGCGGCCCCGATGGCGCGCATGCAGTGGTGGATCCGACCGGGGCCGAGCCGCGCCTGGGCGATGGCGAATCCTCCCCCCTCCTCCCCGAGGAGGTTCCGCCGCGGGACCCGCACGGAGTCGAGCTCGATCTCGCAATGCCCCTCCTGTGAGGCGTAGCCGAACACCGTCAGGTTGCGGACCACCCTCACCCCGGGTGTGTCCATCGGGACGAGCACCATCGACTGCTGGAGATGTGGTGGGGCGCTCGGGTCCGTCTTGCCCATGACGATCGAGATCCTGCACCTCTCGTCCGAAGCGCCCGAGATCCACCACTTCCGGCCGTCGATGACGTAGTCGTCGCCGTCTGTCCGGATGGACGTGGTGATGTTCGTGGCGTCCGAGCTCGCGACCGCAGGCTCGGTCATGGCGAAACACGATCGGATCTCGCCCTCCAACAGCGGGTACAGCCACTCCTCCTGCTGCTCGCTAGTCCCGAACATCGTGAGGATCTCCATGTTCCCCGTGTCGGGCGCCGAGCAGTTGAGCGCCTCGGGTGCGATCGGCGAGCGGCCGGTGATCTCCGCCAGCGGCGCGTAGTCGAGGTTCGAGAGTCCCTTGGTCCACTTCGTCTCGTGCGGGAGGAACAGGTTCCACAGGCCGCGACCGCGGGCCGCTTGCTTCAGGTCCTCCACGACCTCGGGATGGTGGTGAGGGTTCCCGGACTCGGCGATCTGCTCCACGGCGGTCTGCTCGTTCGGGTAGACGAGCTCGTCCATGAACTCGAGCAGCCGCTTGCGGTACTCCTCTGCCACCGATGACAGTTCGAAGTCCATCTCGCCTCCTCTGATCAGGCCGTTCCACCGAGCGTTGCAGAGGCCGACGAGGACTGCCAACCGGATAGAACGGGATCATGAGCGAGTCAGAGCTCTTCGACGGCACCGAGCATGTGGTCGAGACCGAGGACGGTTTTCGGGACGCGGCACCCGCCGACACGTCCGGCGTCGACAGCGAGGTGGACTTCGACGACGAGGAATACGGGAACGAGGACGAGTTGCTGATCGGCGAGGAAGAGGCAGGCAACGCCGAGGGTGGCCAGGACGCCCACCTCGAGGACCCAGAGAAGGTCGCCGACGACTCCACGTGGTGAGGTGTCCCTTGCCCACTTTGAGGGTGACGGCACAGCCGACGTGGTGAGCGGCGATCCTTCGCTGCTGTAGCTTGGCCGGGTCATGGCGAACCGCATGGACATCGAGCTGACGAGCGCTCGAGACGACGACACCTACACCTGGCGAGCTGCCGGTGCGCGCCAGCCCCGGGGCGTGGTGCCGATCTCGGTGCTCCCACCTCACTCCAAGGTGGGGGACGTCCTGCGGGCGGAGGTGGAGGTCGAGCTCGACGGCATCACCGTGCTGTCCGTCATCCCTCCGAAGGAGAAGCACGAGGACACGACCAATCGCATCGAGCACCTCGGTCCCCCGCGCTCCGCGCCCGGTGTCACCACGGTGCTGGCCGGTCGCCCGGAGCGCCGCGGAGGCTTCGGTCGCGAGGGGGAGCGACGCGGTCCGCGGGGAGCCGACCAGCGCGCTGGGCGCGGTGAGCGAACGCCACGCCGCCGTGACGGCGAGCGGTCGGGCGATGCAGCCGGCCGTTCGACCGTTGCAGGCGGCCGGCGGGACGGGTCGAGGCGCTTCGAGGGTGGCGACCGCACCCGCGGAGAGGAGCGCCCACCGCGCGCGACAGCGTCCGGTGACGCGAGAGCGCCCCACGGCCGCCCGGCACGGGACGCTGGCGGGGCGGGTGGCGAGCCCGGGAGCGGGAAGCCGGGCCGGAGGATGCCCCCGCGTTTCGAGCCCGGGACGGCCCACCGCAACCGCCTCTTCGAGACGCTCACGCCCGAGCAGCGGGCGATCGCCGAGCGGCTTGCGGCAGGTGGCCTGCCGGCCCTTCGCAAAGCGCTCACGGACGAACAGCAGCGGGCGAAGGAAGAGGGGCGGCCGATCGCCTCGGGCGAACCCATCATCGCCATCGCGGAGGAGTTGCTCGGCGACGTGAAAGCCGCCGTCTGGCTGGACCGGGCCGAGGCGGCCCTCGAGAAGGCTGACGAGATCACGCTGCGTGACCTGCGCGCCACCGTCGTCGGGGCGGCACCTCGCGACGAGGCCGGGAGGGAGCTCGAGCGCAATCTCCGGGAGACCCTCGACCGCCGTGTCAGGAAGTTGCGCCAGGACTGGGAGCAGCACCTGACACAGGCGCTCGGAGACGGCAGGGTTCTCCAGGCGCTCCGGCTGTCCGCCAAGCCACCCGAGCCGACCGCTCGCTTCCCGGCCGCCCTCGTCAAGCCTCTTGCGGAGGCTGCAGGTCAGGCGATGACCGAGGAGACCACCCCGGAACGCTGGCTCTCGCTCCTCGAGGCTGCCGTGCAGTCACCCGTGCGGCGCCAGGTGAAGCCCGTCGGCCTGCCGAAGGACCCCGACGGTGGAGTGGAGCGACAGGCACGTGCCGCAGCTAGCCGCATCCCGGCACTCGGCAGGCTGCTCGGCATGGCGATCCCGCCACCGCCCCATCCGGCCGCCCGCCCGCCCGCGCGGCCGCCGCGCCGGCCCGAGCCGCAGGCAGAGCGGGCTGCAGAGCCGGTCGCAGAGCCGGTCGCAGAGCCGGTCGCAGAGCCGTCGCCCGAAGAGCCTGCGTCAATCCTTCCCGCTCCCGCCCCCAGTCCCGAGGTGGACCCCGTGGTCACGGAGGAAGTCCGCCAGACCGGCGACGAGGGGTAGCTCGTCGAGGTCCGCTGCCTCGACCCAACGAGCTTCGCCGGCATCGTCGCCTGCAACCGGTTCGAGGTCGTCGCCGAGGACGTGGGCGAAGAAGTCGAGGATCACGAAGTGGTACGCGTCACCCGTCCGCTCCACCCAGCCCACGAGCTCGTCCACTGCGACCAGTAGCCCGGTCTCCTCGAGCACCTCGCGGGCCACGGCAGCTGTGAGCGTCTCCCCCGGCTCGACACGCCCGCCCGGGACGCTCCAGGCGCCGACCGCCGGAGGCTGCATGCGCCGAACGAGGAGGAGCCGACCCTCGTGCAGCACGACAGCACCGACGGCAAGCACGGGCTGGAGAGGCTTCACGCTCCTTCCAGCGGCCGGTGCATCACGATGAGCCGGGCGACGTAACCGGCGGACTCGAGGAAGTTCTTCACCTCACGCGCACCTGGGAGTGCGAGCACGTCGATGCCGACTGCTCCTCGACCCGACGCCCAGCTCGACACGAGGTCCATGAGTGCCTCGCCGGCACCGACTTCGCGCGCTGCCGGCTCTACGTAGAGGGCAGAGACCCGGCAGAGCGGGCGCTCGCCGTGGATCGCGAGAAGCTCCGCTTCGAGGAACCCGACGACGACGCCGTCGATCTCGGCGACGGCCACGAGCGGTCCAGGCTCCACCGACCCGGGCCGCCGCTGTTCGCGCTCCCCGGCATCGTGCTCCCCGGCATCGTGCTCCCCGGAGCCGACGACCGGTGACGCCAGGTGTTCGACCCGGAGGTGCAACGGTCCGGATCGCTCGGAGAGAACCGCCTCGTGCGCCGTGCGTCGAAGCACGGCAAGCGGCGCGGCGTCCGAGTCCCCCGCTCGCCGTGCCGAGACGTCCAAGCCGCCCTCAGGCCGTCGCGCGCCCGTCCGAGGAGCTGAGCTGGGCGATCCGGTGGAGGATGGTCCTGCGCCCACGAGTCGACTCCTCGTAACGGCGCACTGCGTCGAGCTCGTCCGGGCGGAGAGAGGCAAGGCGCTGGACCACCTGTGAGGCCGCCAGCGTGTCGTAGCCGGGGATGGGCAACGAAGCGACATCGGGTGCGGTCTCACCCGTGATGGCCTCGGCTCCGGGGCGAGAGGTGCTTTCGTCCTCTTCCTCCCTCGGGACCCCTCGTGCGCCCGGTTGCACTGCTCGCTCGGGCGTCTCGCGCAGCTCGTCGCCGACGGCGTGCGGTCGCGCTGTGGCTCCGGTCGCCTTGCCGACGCGCCGCTGCGCCTCGGCAACTGTGAACTTGCCGATCGCGCGGGCGATCTCGAGCTGGCCCTTCAGCCGCTGGCGACCCTTCTCCGCGAAGCTCGGCAGCTCCTCGACGACCGCGGTCGCGATGCCGACCGGGACGTAGAGGGCGAGGTCGAGAAGTCGTTCGTGGACAGGTCGTTCGTCAGCCACGCCGCTCGACCCTACCTGCGCCGCCGCCGGATCAGACGCAGTCCCTGCAGAGCATGCGCTTCGGATCGGCGAGCTGCGTCTCGCTCTTCACGAGGAAGCAGGACCTGCAGACGAACTCGCCGGGCTGCTTCGGCAGGACGCGCGTGCTTCCGTCGCCCCGGTCCTCGGCATCGGCCGGCTCGTCCTCGTCATCCTGCTCCTCGTCCTCGACCACGAGGCGTTCCTTCAAGATGACGTCGAGGCTCGCCTCCACGTCATCGTCGTCGAGCTCGTCCTCGTCCTCGTCCTCGCTGCCCGATTCGTCGCCCTCGGTCGTGTGCGTCGCGGTGCGGACGGCGCCCTCCTCGGAGTCCTCCTCCTCGCTCAGCCCGTCGTCGGCGAGCTCGTCGTCGTCGTCGTCCTCGCCGATCTCGTCGTCATCCTCGAGCTCGTCCTCGTCGAGCAGGTCCTCGTCCTCGGAGAGGTCCTCGATGTCGCTTTCGCCCTGGAGAGCGTCTTCGTCGAGGTCGTCCCCGGCGACGTCCTCTTCGATGTCCTTTGGCATTGGGCTCCCTTGGTCGCTCCTGACGCTCTCGCCGCTCGGACTGGAGCGCGATGACTATACGGCAACACCGGCGTCAGCCCGCGTGTTCCCGACGAACGATGTTCGGGGTCCCGTCACACGTGACGGGCGGGCTCGAAAGGTGGGGAGACCCAGGGGCGCCTTTGGGGCCACCCTGTCGCCTGCCCGGGCGATGCCGCCGGTCTCCCGACGACTCGGGCGTTCTCTACTCGACCCCCTGGGTCCCACCGCTCGCAACTCCCCCCGGACGACCATGGCACCTTGTCCGGAACCCTCCGGAGGCACCCTCGGATAGAGGGGAACCCTCTAGTTATGACGAGCGCCTGCGAACTCGTCAAGCGGCCCGGGAATGGCCCTGCTCACGATGCCTGCTCCTCTTCGGGACGTCCGGCCCGGCGCGCGCGCGCCGATTCCGGTCGTTGTCAAGCGCCGTCACAGAGTCGTCATGCAGTCGGCCCGTGCGGTCGGACCGCCCGTAGCCGGCGGCCCTCTGCGGCCCCCGACACCTGCCGTGCCGCCGCCTTTGCCTCCGCGCGCTGCTCCGCATCGAGGCGGCCGAGGTCAGCCTCTGCCCGCTCGACGAAGGACATCGCGCCGGCGATTCCCACGTGGTGGGCCTCCTCGGCGATGAGACGGTGCATCTCTGTCGCGACCTTGCGGTACGCCGGGTGCCCTTGAGGCGTCGAGCGGAGCTCGATGAGGTGCATCGCCTCGCGCGCGTTCATCTCCATCGAGAAACGGATGTTGTAGGCCAACGCGACGGCGTACCCGCACTGGTCGGGGAAGTACTTAGCGAGCGCGTCGTGGAGCGACCTCGATCGCTCGAGCTGGTCCACGTAGCGGTCCGAGAGCCCGGCCTCCTCGACAAGCTCGGGCACCTCGTATCCGAGGTCGGTGCCGAGCGGCTGCCACTCGATCGTGAGGAGGCGGTGCCGCTGCAGGTCACGGAATGCTCCGTAGTCGCATACGACGTCGAAGCGGTAGGTGGTCGCCTCGAAGGCGCGCCCGGGGCGATGGCGGCGGTTGACGCGCTCGCCGACGTAGGACGTGAACAGGCGCTGGCGCTCGGTGGCGGGCAGCTCACGGACGCGGGTGAGCAGCTCCGACTCGGGCAGGTTGGCGTGCTCGTAGCAGATGGCGGCGAGAACACGGTCCTCGCCGTCCGGGTCGAAGGAGGTGAGGGTCACCGACGCTCCCGGCTGCGGTACCTGGCGTGGAAAGAGGGACCCGACGACGCGGGCGGTCGCCTCCTCGGTCCGCCGGAAGTAGTCGACCCAGACGCCCCCACGTTCCTCCCGGTCGAGTCGGGTGAGGAAGCTAGGGATGACCTTGCGGAGCTCCACGATCATCAGCTCGGCGTATCGCCGGGCCTCGGGGAGCGGATGCGCCCGCATCCGGAGCAGGAGCTGCTCGTAGCCCTGGCCCGTGCCGTATATGCCGACGTTCGACAGGCATCCTGCCGGCAGCAGCCCGCGCAGGGCGTCGAGGCTGGCGGCACGCACGGCCGCACGGTGCGCGAACGCAGAGACTCCGTTCGCCTTCGGTGAGCGCTTCGCGACGTGCTCCTGCAGCACCGGCAGGAGCTCGCCATAGGTGTCGAACATGCGGTCCATCTCGCCGACGTAACGGGCGCCGAGGGGCGAATCGAGGATGGCGGGATCGCGGATGTAGCGGTAGTGCCCGCTCGGAAGGCGCGTGTCATAGGGGATGTACCGGGTCGACTGCTCGAGGTACGACATCAACCTGCCCCGCTCGAGGATCTTCGTGAGGAGGTTGGACGACTGCTCGCAAGCGAGGTGGACGCCGCCGAGCTGGGCGACGGAGTCGTCCCCGTACTCGCTGAACACGCGCTCGTAGAGGTCCTCCGCTCGGCGCAGGCCGACTGTGGCGTCGAGGCTCGTGTCACCGGTGACGTCGAGGTCGTCCACGAATTCGTCGAGGAACAGGCGCCGCAGGCTCTTCGGCGAGCGGGAGTACCGGGCGAAGAGCGCCCCCTTCACGACTTCGGGCAGGTTGACGAGGGCGAACACCGGCCCGTCGAGGTTCGTGAAGTACCGCGAGAGCAGTGCCCGCTCGTCGGCGGTGAAGGTCTCGGGCCCTGTCAGCGACATGCCCCGCTGAGATTACGAGGCGCTCGCGCCGCGAGCGTGGATACCCGTGGCGGGCGCCTCGGTGGCGGAGCCCGAGGCGGTGTCGGGGCCCTCCACGGTCACCTGGGAGGACGCCGCCACGACTCCGCGAAGAAGGCGCCGCGCCGCTCCTTCCGCCGCCTGACGCGTCTGCGGGGAGGGGGCGACCGAGGCCACCTGGCGCAGGAGGTCGATGACCTGTTTCATGTTGCGCACGAAGTCGCCTCCGGTCATGACGGCCCGGACGGCGCGGCGCGGGCCGGGCTTACGCCCCGGGCTGGCGGGGGCGAGCACCCGTCGCAGCTCTCTTCCCCGTGCCCAGTCGCGGGTGATCAGTGCAAAGCCGGGATCGATCCCGCGCGTGAGCGGCAGGGATCTCGACCGCTCGTCCTCCCCGAGCTGCTCGGCGACTTCGCCGATGGCGAGCAGGCGCTCCGAGACGGTCCCGGGCGGGACGTCCGGGCTCCCCTCGCGCTCGCGCCGCGACTCGAAGCAGAAGGCGGACACGACCGCCGCCATCGCCGCCGGCTCCAGCCCGTCGAGCAGCCCGCGCCGCAGGCTCTCGGCCACGAGGAGATCGGCCTCGTGGTAGATCCCCGCCAGCATCTCGCCGTCGGCCGTCACAGACCAGCCGCGGACGTACCCCCGGTCCGCCAGCATCCCGAGCACGCTCGTCAGCTGGCCCCCGAGATCCTCCTCGGAGAGCCACTGCGCGAACGACGAGGTCACGATGCGATACGCCTCGGCACGCTCGAAACGCCGGACCAAGCTGATGGCCAGGTTGTACGTCGGGCGGAACGACGAGGTGAGCGCTCTCCCCGGAGCGCCCGCGAGGCGCGCCACGTCGTCGAAGGTGTGAAACGGCGAGGCGAGCACGACGGCGTAGCCGACCTCGTCGATGCCGCGCCGGCCGGCCCTTCCGGTGAGCTGCGTGTACTCGCCAGGAGTCAGCTCCTGGTGCCCGGCACCGGAGAACTTCGAGAGCTCCTCGATGACGACCGACCGCGCAGGCATGTTGATACCGAGAGCGAGGGTCTCGGTCGCGAACACGGCCTTGACGAGAGCCTCGGAGAAGCACTGCTCCACCGCCTCCCGGAACGGCGGCACCATGCCGGCGTGGTGCGGGGCGAGCCCTGACTCGAGGGCCGTCGCGAACCGGCCGTAGTCAAGGACGCTCAAGTCGTCGTCGGAGAGCGCATCGACGTGCTCCTCGACGATCTCGCGGATGCGCGCCCGCTCGGCTGACGTCGTGAGCTTCAAGCCCTCCTCGAGGCAATACCGCACGGCCTCGTCACAGCCTGCGCGAGAGAAGATGAAGTAGATCGCCGGGAGAAGGTCGACCTCGTCGAGGCGCTCGACCACCTCTGTTCTCCTCGGCCGGTACGAGCGAGCGCGGCCGTGCGTGGTGTGGAGCACGCGCGATCGGGGCCGGCGCACGTGGGGCCCGTGGCGCGCCATGAGCTCGTCGAGCTCGATCGCGCGCGGGTTCGGCTTGCCGTCGAGGAAGACCGGCAGCAGGTGGATGCGCTCGGAGCTCCGGTCGCCGATCGCGAACAAGTCGTGGAGCGCCACCGGGCGGCGCTCCTCCCGCACGATGCCCGTGTCACCGCGGACCGTGCCGATCCAGGCTGCAAGGTCGCCGGCGTTCGCGACCGTCGCCGACAGGCAGACGAGCCTCACCTCCGGCGGCGCGCCGAGGATCACCTCCTCCCAGACGCCGCCGCGGTACGGGTCCTCCAAGTAGTGCACCTCGTCGAGCACCACATAGCCGAGACGGGAGAGCGAGGTGCGTTCGGCGTGGATCATGTTTCGCAGCACTTCGGTCGTCATGACGACGACGGGCGCCTCGCCGTTGATCGAGTTGTCGCCGGTGAGGAGGCCGACCTGACGAGCGCCGTACCGGCGCACCAGGTCGCCGAACTTCTGGTTCGAGAGCGCCTTGAGCGGCGTCGTGTAGAAGGCCCGGACGCCTTCGGCGAAGGCCCGGTGGACGGCGTACTCCGCCACGACGGTCTTGCCGGCACCCGTCGGCGCCGTGACGAGCACCGAGCGCCCCGAGTCGAGCAGGTCCATCGCCGCCAGCTGGAACGGATCGAGCGGGTATGGGTACGAGCGCTCGAAGGCGGTGCGCAGGTCGAGGGGGTTCGGGCGGCTCACTTGCCGAGGACGCGGCCGACCACGATCGCTCCCTCGTAGAACGCGAGGAGCGGGACGGCGAGCGCAAGCATGGAGAAGGGATCCGAGCTCGGTGTGATCACGGCCGAGAAGATCACGATGAGCAGGATCGCCCAACGGCGGAACGACCGCAGTCCCCTGCTCGTGATGGCACCACCGAGCTCGAGGCCGACGAGGACGGCCGGGAACTCGAACGCGATCCCGAAGATCAGCACAAGCGCCATGAGGAGCGAGATGTAGGTCGCGGGCGAGAAGATCGACGTCACGTGTGGACCGGAGGACGAGATGAGGAACTGCAGGGCTCTCGGGTAGATGAGGAAGGCCACGACGGCTCCTGCGGCGAACAGGAGCACGCTCGAGATCACGAAGGGAAGGGCGTACCTTCGCTCGTTCGTCTTCAGCCCGGGCGTGACGAATCTCCACAGCTCGTACAGGATGACCGGCAGCGCGACCACGAGGCCGCCGTACGCGCACACGTTGAGGCGCGTCGTGAACCCCTCGAGCGGGGCGGTGATGAAGAGGGCCGGACAGCCGTGCATGTGCCGGTGGAGCGAGTGCAGGGCGTTGCAGTACGGCGTGGTGAGCAGGTCGAGCAACGGGTTGTAGACGACGTACACGGCGATGCCACCGACCACGAAGGTGACGAGCGAGATGATGAGGCGCCGCCGCAGCTCCCCGAGATGCTCGAGGAGGGTCATCGCGTCGGGTGACGGGCGCGCGGCCTGGCGTCGCTGCATCGTCCGGGCCATCAACGACTCCTTGGTGCCGGCACTAATTCCAGCTCGGGTCGTCGAGGTCGAGGCGCGCCTCTGCCCTGAGGACCGCTTCCGGCGACGTGGCCGGGACCGACGACAAGAACGACCCGCTTGCGTACCCCGGAGACTCGGCCGCGCTCACGCTCCAGGAGGCCGGTACGCCGTTCGGCACGACGATCGGGCCCTCGTTGGGAGGCGGGGTCGTCGGCGATCTGCCGGACCGCTGCCACTCGGAGCGGGCCGGCGGGTTCTCGCCGGCACCCCCTCCTTCTTCGACATCACCCTCGACCGCTCCCCCGGCCTCGGAGCCTCGGTCCGCCTCCTGCATCATGCCGGTGAGATAGCCCGTGATCCCACGTGCCGGCATCCTCGGGATGGGCGGGAGATCCACGTCGGGCAAGGCGCTGCGGACCTCCTGCTCGAGGCGCTCGCGGAACAGGTTGAAGTCGCGCCAGAACGCCCCGATCTGCCGCGCGGCCTTCGGCAGGCGTTCAGGGCCGAGGATCACGAGGGCCAACACGAGGATGACGAGCAACTTGGCGGGGTCGAGGCCGCCCACGGCCGATCAGTCTACAGACGCTCAGATCGCGTCGATGAGGCGCTCGACGCGCTCGTCGTGCGATCGGAAGGGGTCCTTCAGCAACACGGTCCGCTGCGTCTGGTCGTTCAGCTTGAGGTGCACCCAGTCGACGGTGAAATCCCGCCGGCGCTCTTTCGCCCGGCGGATGAACTCGCCGCGAAGCCGTGCCCGAGTCGTCTCGGGCGGGTGCTCCATCGCCCGCTCGATGGTGTCGTCGTCCGTCACGCGATCAACCTGGTCGCGCGCCTGCATCAGGTAGAAGACGCCGCGGCGCCGGTCGACGTCGTGGTACTGGAGATCGAGGAGCGCGACCCGCGGGTGTCCGAGCGCGAGCTGGTGGCGCTGCCGGAACGCCTCGACGAGGCGGTGCTTGATGACCCAGTCGCACTCGCGGTCGAGGCTGAGCGGGTCCTTCTCGATGCCCTCGACGCAGTGCTGCCACATCTCGAGGGCGCGGTGCTCGAGTGGCGGGAGGCCCCGCTGCTCGTCGTAGCGGATCGCGCGCCCCAGGTACTCCTTCTGGATGTCGAGCGCGCTCGCCTCCCGCCCGTTCGCGAGCCGCACAGGCCGGCGACAGGTGATGTCGTGGCTGATCTCCCGGATCGCTCGGATCGGATCCTCGAGCGTGAGGTCGCGCAAGACGACGCCAGGCTCCTCGAGCATCCGGAGCAGGATGCTCGTCGCCCCGACCTTGAGGAACGTGGCGTACTCGCTCATGTTCGAGTCACCCACGATCACGTGCAACCGGCGGAAGCGCTCAGCATCGGCATGGGGCTCGTCGCGTGTGTTGATGATCGGGCGGCTCCGCGTCGTCGCCGAGGAGACGCCCTCCCAGATGTGCTCGGCTCGCTGCGAGAGGCAGAACATCGCCCCGCGAGCCGTCTGGAGGATCTTCCCGGCGCCCGCGTAGATCTGCCGCGAGACGAAGAAGGGGATCAGCACCTGGGCATAGTGCGAGAAGTCGTCGCGGCGGCTCGTGAGGTAGTTCTCGTGGCAGCCGTAAGAGTTGCCGGCCGAGTCCGTGTTGTTCTTGAACAGGTAGACGACGCCGCGTATCCCCTCGTCGCGAAGGCGCGCCTCGGCGGAGCGAACGAGGCTCTCGAGGATCCGCTCCCCTGCCTTGTCGTGGGCGACGAGGTCCTCGATGGAGTCGCACTCGGGAGTCGCGTATTCGGGATGGCTCCCTACGTCGAGGTAGAGCCGGGCACCGTTCTCGAGGAAGACGTTGCTCGACCGTCCCCAGCTCACGACGCGCCGGAACAGGTACCGTGCCACCTCGTCCGGGCTGAGGCGCCGCTGCCCGCGAAGCGTGCATGTCACGCCGTACTCGTTCTCCAGGCCGAATATCCGGCGCTCCATCGAGTTCAACGGTAGCCTCGGGGCGGATGCCACCCACCGGTCACATGAGACACCTGACGACGGTGCAGGGCTCGTTCCACGGGCGTGTCGTCGCGGCACGGCTCGGCGCCGAAGGCATCCTCGTCGAGCTGCGCGGAGTCTCGGACGGTCCCTATCCCCTGCAGGGGGCGGTGGACGTCTACGTGAGCGAAGACCAGCTCGCACTGAGCCGGGAGATCCTGCTCGCCGACGCTGTCGACGCCGCCGTCGACGTGGACCTCGTGGAAGCCGAGCTGGCGGGCGAGTCGCTCGGGACGCTCGTCGTCGAAGCCGTCGACCTCGACGTGCGCTACGCCAGACACACGAGCTGGCTCGGCGCAGCCGTCGCACTCGTGGTCGTGATCGCCCTGCTCGTGGTCGGCGTCGTCGCCATCACGGGGTGAGGTCGCCGCTCGCCGTCGCCTCGCCGCTTGGTCCGAGCATCTCCTCGAGATCCCCGTTCTGGAGGCGCCGGAACGAGCGGCGGTCCTGCCCCTGCTCGAGCACGGCAACTTCGAGATCTCCCGGTCCGAGGCCGCGCTCGGGACCTGCCAGCGCCGCCACGCAATTCACGAGCGCCTCCTGCATCGTCCAGCCTTCCTGATAGGAGGAGCTGAGGCGGGTGGTGATCGTGTCAGCGTCACCGCCGAGGCATGCGAAGCCGACCTCGTCGACAACCGTGCCGTCGTAGGCGATGTGGTACAGCTGGTGCGCGGACCCGGCCGGGTCCAGCTCCGCCACGAGGATCTCGACTTCGAGCGGTTTCATCTCGTGGGTGAACACCTGGCCGAGGTACTGGGCGTACAAGTTGGCGAGGGAGCGCGCGTCGACGTCCTCGCGTGAGTACGAGTAGCCCTTCGTGTCCGCGTGCCGGACGCCGGCGACGCGCAGCTGGTCGAACTCGTTGTACTTGCCGACCCCGGCGAACGCGACCCGGTCGTAGATCTCGCTGATCTTGTGCAGTGTCTTCGAGGGGTTCTCGGCGACGATGAGGACGCCGCGTTCGTAGCAGGCGGCCACGAGAGCCCGGCCGCGGGCGATGCCCTTCTGGGCGTACTCCGCCCGGTCCTTCATGACCTGCTCGGGCGCCACGTAGAACGGCATGCTCATGGCGCGTCCACCCCTTCCACACCGGGCGTGGCCGGTCCATTCGGTAGGGGCCGCCGCAGGCTGTCGACGAGGGCGGCGAAGCGCTCCGCCACATCCTCGTCCTCCAACCTGCGGTACCCGTGCTCGTCGACCACGGCCACGACCGGGTAGATCCCCCGGAGCGGGTCCGGCCCGCCCGTGGCCGAGTCCTCGTCAGCGGCCTGGTAGAGCGCCTTCACGAGGAGCTCGACGGCCTCGTCCTCGGCGAGCTCGGGCGAGAAACCGAGCTTGATCGTGTTCCGGGCGTCGCGGCCACCCGAGCCGGTGGCATAGAACTCGAGCTCTTCGTAGCGGCCGCCGACGAGGTCGAAGGAGAAGAGCCGACCGGAGCGGCGACGCTGGTCGTAGCCACCGAAAAGGGGCACGACGGCGATGCCCTCCATCGCGAGCGGCAGGTTCGCCCTGACCATCTGAGCGAGCTGGTTCGCCTTGCCCTCCAGGCTGAGGGTGGAGCCCTCGACCTTCTCGTAGTGCTCGAGCTGGGTCTGGAAGAGGCGCACCATCTCGATGGCCGGCCCGGCGGCACCGGCGATGCCGACTGCGGAGTGCCGGTCGGCCGGGAAGACCTTCTCGATCCCGCGATGGGCGATGGCGTGGCCTTCGGTCGCCCGTCGGTCTCCGGCCATGACGATGCCGCCTTGGAAGCGCAGCGCCGCGATGGTCGTGCCGTGCACCACGCCCCTCAGCCCGTCCGGCGGCGACAGCCCCTGGACGCTCGCGCCCGCGCCACCGGGCTGGACGGCCGGCGCGCTGGCTGGAAGCTGCCCGGACACCTGCAGTCGCCGGATCAGCTCCGAGAAGCTGGAGCCCGGGTCCTGCCCGGGCGAGAAGAAGGGCAGCGTCATCGGCCCGCAGGCTACTGCGCGGCCGCCTACTCTCCGCCCTTTTGCACGTAGTTGCGGACGAACTCCTCGGCGTTGTCCTCGAGGACCTCGTCGATCTCGTCGAGGAGGTCGTCGATCTCCGCCTTCAGCTTCTCCCCCCGCTCGGTGGACGCTGCGGCCTCGTCCTCCTCGATCGTCTCCGTCTCCCGGCTCGGTGCCGGGCGCCGCTTCTGTTCACGTTCAGCCATGTCGTCTCCTAGGAGCCAAGCCGCTCGACGAGCTCAGCCGGGCTCTCACATCCCTCCAACAACGTATCGACGTGCGCCGCTGTTCCCCTGAGGGGTTCCATCATCGGTACCCGCCGGAGAGGATCCGCACCCACGTCGAAGACCACCGAGTCCCAGTTCGCAGCCACGATCGACTTCGCGAACAGGGCGAGGCAACGGCCGCGGAAGTAGGCGCGAGTGGTCGTGGGCGGCTCCGTCACCGCCCGCTCCACGTCGGCAGGATCGACCAGACGCTCCATCTGCAGCTTGTCGAAGAGGGACTTCGACGGCCGCATGTCGTGGTACTGCAGGTCGATGGCGGCCAGGCGGTGGTCCGTCCACTCGAGCCCGTGCCGCTCCCGGTAGCCGTCGATGATCCGGAGCTTCGCCACCCAGTCGAGCTGGCCGGCGAGCGAGGCCGGGTCCGTCTCGAGCGCCGTCAGCACCTGTTCCCAGCGCTCGACGACCATGCGGCCGACCTCCTCGTCCCCGAGCACGGCGAGCCCGCGATCCTCCGCGTACTTGCGCGCGAGAGCGAGCAGCTCCCACTGGAGCTCGAGTGCGGTCAGCCGCTCCCCGTCGGCGAGCTCCACCAGGGCGTGCAAGCCCGGGTCGTGCGACACCGCTCGGATGGCGGCGACCGGGTTGGCGAGGGTGAGATCGCGGCCCGCGTCGAACTCGTCCTCGATCATCGCGAGCACGATCGCCGTCGCGCCGACCTTGAGGAAGGTCGCCACCTCCGCGAGGTTGGCATCCCCCACGATCACGTGGAGTCGCCGGTACTTCTGCGGATCGGCATGCGGTTCGTCGCGCGTGTTGATGATCGGGCGCTTCAGGGTCGTCTCCAGCCCCACTTCCTCCTCGAAGAAGTCCGAGCGCTGGCTCAGCTGGAACGGCACGGGGTGCGGCGTGTCGGAGTTCTCCTGGCCGATCTTGCCGGCTCCCGTGTACACCTGCCGGCTCACGAAGTGAGGTGTGAGCCGTTGCACGATGCGCGAGAAGGGCACGGCCCGGTCGACGAGGTAGTTCTCGTGGCATCCGTAGGAGTTCCCCTTGCCGTCCGAGTTGTGCTTGTACACCACGATCTCCTCCCCGGGAGGAAGGAGGCGGCGGGCGGCGTCCATCGACCGCGCGAGGATCACCTCGCCGGCGCGGTCGTGACACACGAGCTCGAGCGGGTTCGAGCACTCGGGGGTGGAGTACTCGGGGTGGGCGTGGTCGACGTAGTAGCGGGCGCCGTTAGTGAGGACTGCGTTCACGAGGTGGGTCTCGATCTCCGGCGGCATGGCGCCTTCGCGCGCGAACCCGCGTGCGTCACGGCCGGGCGACTCGTCCTCGAAATCCCAGCCCACGCGCCGTTCGAGGCGTGCCACGTAGGAGTTGATGAGGAGGGAGGAGGCCGTCGTCGGGCTCATCTCGCTCGACGACACGACGTGCACGCCGTACTCGGTCTCGATACCGCAGACCTTCGGGATGGCCACGATCGGACGCTACCCCACCTCGCGGCGCGCGATGCCGCATCGGTCGTTCGGGCCTGTCATCCTCTCCGCAGGCGGCTCACAGGTACTGGCCCGTGCCCACCCGCTCGATCGCCCGCCCTCCCTGCGGCTCCTCCTCGCCCTGGCCGATGAGGGTGCGGACGTAGACGATCCGCTCGCCCTTCTTCCCCGAGATCTTCGCCCAGTCGTCCGGGTTCGTCGTGTTCGGGAGGTCCTCGTTCTCCTTGTACTCCTGCTTGATCGAGGCCGCGAGGTCGGCCACCCGGATCCCCCGCTCCCCCGCCGCGATGGCCCGCTTGATCGCGAGCTTCTTCGCGCGACGCACGATGTTCTCGATCATCGCTCCCGACGAGAAGTCCTTGAAGTACAGGATCTCCTTGTCCCCGTTCTGGTACGTGACCTCGAGGAACCGGTTGTCCTGGTCCGCCCGGTACATCTCGGTCACCGTCCGCTCGATCATCACCTTCACGGCCTTGTCAGGATCGCCGCCGCCGAGTGTCGAGACATCGGAGGAGTCGAGGGGCAGCTCCGCTGTCAGGTAGCGGGCGAAGATCTGCCCGGCGGCGTGCTCGTCCGGGCGCTCGATCTTGATCTTCACGTCGAGCCGTCCCGGCCGCAGGATCGCCGGGTCGATCAGGTCCTCCCGGTTGGAGGCACCGATCACGATGACGTTGCGGAGCGTCTCGACGCCGTCGATCTCGGCGAGCAGCTGCGGGACGATCGTCGACTCCATGTCCGAGCTGATCCCGGTCCCGCGGGTTCGGAAGAGCGAGTCCATCTCGTCGAAGAAGACGATGACCGGGACACCCTCCTCGGCCTTCTCCCTCGCCCGCTGGAAGACGAGCCGGATCTGGCGCTCGGTCTCGCCGACGTACTTGTTGAGCAGCTCCGGTCCCTTGATGTTGAGGAAGTAGCTGCGCGTGTTCGAGTTCCCGGTCCGCTCCGAGACCTTCTTCGCGAGCGAGTTCGCAACGGCCTTCGCGATGAGCGTCTTGCCACACCCAGGCGGGCCGTACAGCAGGATTCCCTTCGGCGCCGGGAGCCTGTACTCCGAGAAGAGCTCCCGGTACATGTAGGGCAGCTCCACGGCATCGGTGATCGCTTCGATCTGGTCGTCGAGACCACCGATGTCGGCGTAGCTCACGTCGGGGACCTCTTCGAGGACGACCTCTTCCATCTCCGGCCGCGGCAGCTTCTCGAGCAGGAGGCCGGTGCGAGGGTCCATGAGGACGGAGTCGCCGGCGCGCAGCCGCACGCCTGCGAGGTACTCGGAGATCTCCGACACTCGCTCCTCGTCGGCGCGACCGACGCAGAGCGCCCGCTTCCCGTCCTCCAACATCTCCGCGATCGTGACGACCTCGCCACCCTGGTCGGGGTCGCGGGCCAGCACCACGTTGAGCGACTCGTTGAGGACGACTTCCTGCCCCTTGCGCAGCTCCTCCAAGGTGATGTCCGGGTGGAGGGCGACGCGCATCTTCCGGCCGCTCGCGAAGACGTCCACGGTGCCGTCGTCGTTCACACCGAGGTACGTGCCGTAGGCGGCGGGAGGCTGCGTCAGCTTGTCCACCTCGTCACGGAGCGAGGCGATGTGCTCTTTCGCCTGCTGCAGGGTGAAGGTCAGCTTCTCGTTCTGTGAGGCGGCATGGCTGAGCTGGCCCTTGGCCTCGAGGAGCCGCTCCTCGAGGGCGCGCACGCGCTGCGGAGCCTCCTGCAGCCGCCGCCGTAGCTCAACGATCTCCTCCTCGGCCTGCTCGATGCGGCGCCTGAGCTCCTCGTTGTCGGCGTCGGCCCCCGAGCCTCGTGCAGCCGGATCCCGGGGAATTCCCATCGTCGCGGTCACCTCCTCAGCGGATCCGGACCTGATTTCTCCGCTGTTTCGGACCCTACACCGGCCACCCCCGGCCGGCGGCACGTCTCGAGGCGTCCTCCGCCGTGTCGGGCGGGCGGTCGGTTTGTGCCCGATATTTTTGACACCTCGTGCAAGTCGTCGTTACCTTCGGCGACGTCAGTGCGGATCGGGGGCGCCCTCCCATAGACTGGCGAGAGCGCGTCCAGTTGCTCGCCCCCGGCTCGCGGATGCTTCCCCGGCAGTGTCGAAGGAGAGATTCGGTCGATGAAGGTGTGGATAGACCAGGACCTATGCACAGGCGACGGCCTCTGTGAGGAGATCTGCCCCTCGGTCTTCACCCTGCTCGACGACGGCCTCGCCTACGTGAAGCAGGGCGACAACGTCCTCAAGGATCCCGGGGGCTCGGCTCAGATGGCCGACGTCGCACCGGACCTGGAAGATGCCGTCGGCGAAGCCGCCGAGGAGTGCCCCGGCGAGTGCATCTTCATCGTCACCGAGTGACGCTGCTCAACAGCTGGCGTCGAACGTCATCCACCGCTCTCACCCGTCCGGTCCCTCGGCGCCCTCATCCTGAGCCTCGTCCGAAGGTCTGAACGAGACCCGCTCGCCGAGCAGCCGGCTCGTGGTGATGAACCCCGTGTGCCCGACCATGCGCAGGTCCGGCCGCACGGAGCGGCCCTCGATGTGCCAGGTGCGCCGCAACGTCTCGAACGTCTCCGGCAGGCCGAAGCGGCTCCGGGCGAGGGCGGCGCGCAACTCCGCCGTCTGGTTGATCGACGGAAGGTAGGCACACAGGATCCCGCCCGGCACGAGCGCGCCCTCGGCGTGCCCGACGACACGCCAGGGCTCGGGGAGGTCGAGGACGACCCGGTCGAACACACCGTCGATGCCGTCGTAGACGTCGCGGATCTCGACCACGTAGCGGGCCGACGGAAATGGCGCCTCGGGAGGCAGGGCCGGCTCTCTGGGAAGAGCAGCTGCCACGTTCTCGCGAGCCCGCTCGGCGAAGTCCTCGCGCATCTCGTAGCCCGTCACGAGAGCGCCTGCCCGGAGCAGCGTCATCGAGAGCGCTCCCGAACCGACTCCTGCCTCGAGCACACGGCAGCCCGGGAACACGTCGGCGGCGATGAGGATCGACCCGAGATCCTTCGGATAGATCACCTGAGCGCCTCGCGGCATGTTGAGCACGACGTCCGCCAGCGTGGGGCGGATGGCGAGGTACTTCGCCGGGTTGCGCCGGTCGGAGTCACGCGTGAGCGCCTCGACCTCGCTTCCTTCGGGGAGCCCGATCAGGCGGTCGTGCTCGATGACGCCGGAGTGCGACTGGTAGGCACGCCCCGACTTGAGCCGGACGAGGTTGCGCCTCCCCTTGCGGTCGACCAGCAGCACGCGCTCGCCCTCGAGAAACGGGCGCCCCTCCGGCCCCTCGCCGCCTGACCCGCTCGCCGCCTCTCCGTCGCCGCCACCCACCGGCGGCGCCATCATTCAGCGGGCACTCGGCCCGAGGCGTCGGGGGCGGCCTCAGCTGCTGCGATGCCTCGGCGCCGAGCCCGACGGGCAGCGCGCCCGTGCTGTGGACCGATGTTCGCGACGACGATCGTCTCGCCCACCTTCAGCTGCTCGAGCACGACCGCGGGCTCGTTCTTCTTCATGAGGAACCGTACGAGCCATGCCACGGCGCCGGCCGCCAGCCACTTGCCGTCGCCGGCGAGCAGACCCTGACGGATGCCCTTTCGGACGGCAGCCCTCGTGAAGCGGTCGATCAACGTTCCCACGGCGTCCCCGGTGCCTCCGACCCGCTCCAGGCGGCGTGTCTCAAATGCGGCGGATCTCGAGGATCGGGGCCTCCTTGCGGCCCCGTCGCTTCCCGAGCACGTAGATGGCGGCGATCACGAGCACGCCGGCGACCGCTCCCCCGGCGATCATCGGCGGGGTCGAGGTGGCTGAGGTCACCGTCGCCTGCGCGCTCCCGCCGATCTCTCGCATCTTCGACTCGATGTCGTCGAGCGACACCCGCTGGCTCATGGCGCCTCCGATCGCTTGCGAAGCCCGACGGCCGCTGCGAGCCCGAGCAAGACCATGGCGGCAGCGACCGTGAGCAGGTAGGGCACCCAGCTCCACTCGCCTGCGAACACGCGGCCCGTCTCGGTCTGGAGCGCCCGCAGGACGGCGACGAGCGTCAGCACCGCCGCGAGCCCGAACAGGAACGCTGCCGCCGAGCCGAAGGCGAGCTGGCGCCCGATCCCCTTCAGCGGGCCGACCGTCTCCTGCAACACGTACGCCTTGATCAGCGCAACGAGCTCGGCGACCTCGGTCTTCGTCTCGCCTGCCTTCTGCTTGGCCTGTGGCATCGTCGGCACAACCTACCAACTACGGCCTGGGACTGATCACGTATGTCGAACTCGCTCGGCCGACGAGTCGTCCTTGCTCGTCCGTGATCGTCGCCTCGCAGAAGGCCACCCGCTCGCCCCCCGACACGACGACGGCCTCGCACGTGAGATCGCTCCCCACCGGGACCGGGCGCAAGAAGCTCGTCTTCATCTCTGCGTTCGCCACGTGGACCTTCCGGCTCTCGGCGCTCCCGCCGGCAGCTCGCCGTGCAAAGGTGACGGCGGACGCGCCCATCGCCGAGTCGGCGAAGGCGCCGAGGAACCCTCCCTGCAGGATCCCAGCCGTGTTGGCGAAACGCTCGTCGGCGCGCATCGACCACACCGTCCGCCCCGGCTCCGACTTGTCGAGGCACACCATGCCGAGCGTGAGGTCGCAATTCGGCGGGACCTGGAGCGGGCTCATCGACTCACGGTTCGAGCGCCGCCCTGAAGAAGGTCCGTAGGTGCTCGAGGCGCCTCGCGAGCTCGTCCTCGGCGTGCGGGTCCCGCCCGAGCACGGCCTCGAGGAACGGCACATCGCTGAACCACGTCGCGAGCGCGGCGTAGCCGGTGAGGAGCAGCTGCTCCGGGTCGTGGCGCCGGAACCGCCCGAGCTCCATCTGGCGCTCGAAGAACTCGACGGCGCGCTTCATCATCGGGCGCACGGCCTCTCCGAGCTCGTGCGCGAGGCGCCCGCCACCCGCGAGGGACTCCTGTCGCACGAGCCGCACGAAATCCGGGCTCTCCGCGAAGAAGCGGAACCCGGATGTCAACACCCGGTCGACCTGCTCCCAGCCGTCCCGCGGCTTGTCGATCGCCCCGTTGACCCGCGCCATCCAGTCGGCGAAGGACTGCTCGAGCACCTGGCGGTAGAGCGCCTCTTTCGAGGGGAAGTGGTGCAGCAGGCTCTGGCGCCTGATCCCCACCACGCCGGCGATGTCGTTCAGTGAGGTCCCGTCGTAGCCACGCTCGGCGAAGCAGTGCAACGCCGAACGCAAGATCAGCTCGCGCGTGGCGAGACCGGATGGTGTCGAGCTCACCGAGCAAGCGTAGTGCAGGGATCTCGCAGCCTACCGACCAGCAGGTAGGCAGTGTTAGTGTGCAGGGGTGCCTCCAGTACTCCTCGCGCTCGTCATCGGCTTCGTCATCTCGCAGCTCGGGATCGTCTGCACGACGATCTTCCTGCACCGTGCCCTCTCGCACAGAGCACTGACGCTGTCGCCGGGAGTGCGACAGGTCTTCCGGTTCGTCACCTGGATCACGACCGGGATCCGCCCGCGCCAGTGGGTGGCCGTGCACCGCAAGCACCATGCGTTCACCGACGTCGAGGGCGACCCGCATTCGCCGCTCCTCCTCGGCTTCTGGAAGGTGCAGCTCGGGAACGTCTTCCTCTACCGCAAGGTCGCCCGCGACGGTGAGAACACCCGGAAGTACGCGAGAGACCTCCCTCCCGACCGCCTCGACCGCGTCCTCTACGACCACGCCTTCATCGGTCTCGGGATCGGCGTCGCAATCCTGTGCCTCGCCTTCGGCTGGCAGGTGGGCCTCATGGCGGCCGGCTTCCACGTGGTCATCTACCTCTCGCTGAACGCGGCGGTGAACGCGGTCGGTCACTACTACGGCAAGAAGACCTACGACAACACGGCCCGGAACAACCAGTGGCTCGCGTGGCTCACCGCGGGAGAGGGCCTCCACAACAACCACCACGCCGCGCCCACGTCAGCCCGGCTGGCGCTCGGGCGTCACGAGATCGACCCGGGCTGGTGGATCATCTCGGCGCTCGTTCGCACCAAGCAGGCGACAGTCCGCCTGAGCGACGTCCGGCTCGCCCGACCGCGCACCCCCGACGGCGCACCGGCCGGCGAGGCAGCAGCCGAGGGGCCGCTCGCAACCACTCTTGCATCGGGCGGCGGCGAGCAGACCGC
This sequence comes from Actinomycetes bacterium, assembly GCA_021838945.1. Taxonomy (GTDB): domain Bacteria; phylum Actinomycetota; class Acidimicrobiia; order Acidimicrobiales; family Bog-793; genus JAKCCH01. Next base: position 15,928 of record JAKCCH010000004.1, on the reverse strand, counting down.
GGGCACGGACCAGGAGTCGGCGCCGGCACTGCGCTGAGCGCGTGACGAACGCACCGGGTCACCTGCTGCGGTCGGCACCTGCGGCACCCCTTAGCATGCGACGGTGACCGAATTCGCCACTGACGCCACCGACCTCGAGCAGCGCGCGATCAACGTCATACGCGGCCTCGCCATGGACGCGCCGCAACGTGCCGACTCCGGTCACCCGGGCACGGCGATGGCGCTCGCGCCACTGGCACATGTCCTCTTCACGAGGATCATGACCTATGACGCCTCGGAGCCGGCCTGGTTCGACCGGGACCGTTTCGTCCTGTCGAACGGCCACGCCTCGATCCTCCAGTACTCGATGCTCTACCTGACCGGCTTCGGTCTCGAGCTCGAGGACCTCCGCCAGTTCCGCCAGTTCGGCTCGCGCACTCCTGGCCACCCTGAAGTCCATCACCTACCCGGGATCGAGGTGACCACCGGTCCGCTCGGCCAGGGCCTCGCGCAGTCGATCGGGCTCGCGATGGCAGAGCAGGTGGTGCGGCACCGTTTCGGCCCCGGGATCTGCGACCATCACATCTTCGGCATCTGTGGTGACGGCGACCTGATGGAGGGGGTCAGCCACGAAGCGGCTTCTCTCGCCGGTCATCTCGGTCTCGGGCGCCTCGTGTTCACCTACGACGACAACCACATCACGATCGACGGCCCGACCGAGCTCGCCTACAACGACGACGTCGCGAAGCGCTTCGAGGCTTACGGCTGGCAGGTCATCCGCCTCGGCGACGTCGCGAACGACCTTCGCGCGCTCGAGCGCGGCCTGCGCGATGCGATGGCGGAGGCGGAGCGACCCTCCCTCGTCATCCTGCGCAGCCACATCGGGTGGCCTTCGCCGCACCGCACGGACACGAAGGAGGCCCACGGCGAGCCCCTCGGCGAAGACGAGATCCGGCTCACGAAGCAACTGCTCGGCCTCCCGGTGGACGAGGAGTTCTTCGTTCCAGGCGACGTCCTCGAGTACTACCGCGCCGCCGGTCGGCGCGGGCTGCCAGCGCGTGAAGCATGGCTGAAGCGCCGCGACGTGCTCGCCGACGACGAGCGCGCCGATCTCGAGGCATGCCTCGCGGGAAGGGGTCGCAAGGGCTGGGAGGGGGCGTTGCCCGCGTTCGAGGCCGGCAGCCGGATCGCCACCCGGAAGGCCGTGAACGAGGTCCTCGTGAAGACCGCGCCAGGGATCCCCGGGCTCGTCGTCGGCGCGGCAGACCTCACCGGGAACACGGGCACGAAGCTCGACCTCGACGACGCGATGTCGAAGGGCAACCCGGGAGGGCGGCAGCTCCACTACGGCATCCGCGAGTTCGGGATGGCGAGCGCGCTGAACGGCATGGCGCTCCACAACGGGGTGCTGCCCGTCGGCGGCACCTTCTTCGCCTTCAGCGACTACTGCCGACCTGCCATCCGCATCGGCGCGATGTCGAAGGCGCATGCGGTGCTGTTCTTCACGCACGACTCGGTCGGCCTCGGCGAGGACGGTCCGACCCACCAGCCGATCGAGCAGCTTGCCTCCCTTCGCGCCATGCCCGACCTGCGCGTCATCCGGCCGGCAGACGGGAACGAGTGCGCGGCCGCTTGGCGCGTCGCCGTCGACGGGGACGGGCTCACGGCTCTCGTGCTGACGCGCCAAGACGTACCGGTCCTCGAAGGCACGGCCGAGCGAGCCGGCGACGGCGTCGCGCGCGGCGGCTACGTGCTCGTCGACGAGCCCGGCGACGAGCCCGAGATCGTGCTGGTCGGTACAGGCAGCGAGGTGCAGCACTGTGTCGCAGCCGCTTCGTCGTTGGCAGGCGGCGGCGTGTCGGCCCGCGTCGTCTCCCTCCCGTCCTTCGACCTGTTCGAGGCACAGGAGGCGGAGTACCGGGCTCTCGTCCTGCCGCCGGGCGTCCCGGCGCTCGCCGTCGAGGCGGCGTCATCGTTCGGCTGGGCGCGCTACGCCGACGCGACCGTCACGATCGACCACTTCGGCGCCTCGGCACCGGGCGAGAGGAACATGCAGGAGTTCGGGTTCACGCCGGAGAACGTCGCCACCCAGGCCAGAGCACTGCTGTCGAACAGGAAGGAGCAGCGATGAGCTCTCTCGTCGAGCTGTACGAGCAGGGCGGGCAGAGCCCGTGGATCGACAACCTCAAGCGGTCCTGGATCACAGGAGGGCGACTCGGCGAGCTGATCGGGTCCGGTGTCCGCGGGCTCACCTCGAACCCGACGATCATGGCGAAGGCGATCGAGGAGGGCGACGACTACGACGAGCAGTTCGCCGAGTCCTACCGTCGTCACGGCAACGTCCTCGACTCCTACTGGGACCTCGTCGTGAAAGACGTCGAGGACGCGCTCGCAGCGTTCCGGCCCGTCTACGACTCGAGCGGTGGTACGGACGGCTTCGTCTCCATCGAGGTCGCGCCGAGCCTCGCACGCGACACCGAGGGCACCGTCGAAGCCGCCAGGGGCCTGCACGAGCGGATCGCCGAGCCGAACGTCCTCGTGAAGATCCCGGCGACGGAGGCCGGCATCCCTGCGATCCGCCGGATGATCGCCGAGGGCCGCAACATCAACGTGACCCTCATCTTCTCCCTCGAGCGCTACGGCGAGGTGATGGAGGCATACCTGAGCGGCCTCGAGGAGCTGGTCCGGAATGGAGGCGACCCCGCTCCGGTCTCCTCGGTCGCGTCGTTCTTCGTGAGCCGGGTCGACACCGAGACGGACCGCCGCCTGCAGGCGATCATCGGCGAGCACCCGGGCACGTCGAGGGAGGCGGAGGCTCACAGGCTGCTCGGGAAGGCGGCCGTGGCCCAGGCTCGCCTTGCCTACGAACACTTCACGGGCACGTTCAGCGGTCCTCGCTGGGACCGGCTCGCCGAAGCCGGCGCGAAGGTGCAGCGGCCGCTCTGGGCGTCCACCTCCACGAAGAACCCCGCGTACCCGGACCTGTTGTACGTGGACACCCTCATCGGCCCGAACACGGTGAACACGATGCCCGAGCAGACCCTCGAGGCCTTCGTCGACCACGGCGCCGTCGCCCGCAGCATCGACGACTTCGACCACGCGAGAACGGTGCTCGACGAGCTGAGCCAAGTCGGGGTCGACCTCGCCGACGTCGCACGCACGCTCGAGGACGAGGGCGTGACCGCGTTCGAGAAGTCCTTCGACGAGGTCGCCGAGCGCCTCGGCAACAAGGCCGTCCAGCTCGGGCAGGACTGATGGCCGGCACCGACGAGCTCGTCAGCCGCCTCCGGGAGGGCGATGCTTCGCTCTGGCCCGAGCCGAACGTGTCGGCGGACCGCCTCGGGTGGATCGGCGTCCCCCGGGAGATCGAGCGGGACGCGCGGCGGCTGCGCTCCTTTGCCGACTCCATCGATCAGGACACCGTCGTACTGCTCGGGATGGGGGGATCCTCACTCGGGCCGGCCGTGCTGGCCGCCGTGCGCGACGCCCTCGGCGAGTGGTCCGGACGGCGGTTCGTCGTGTGCGACACGACCGACCCGAAGACGGTCTCCGATCTCCCGCTCGAGGATGCCTTCATCCTCGTCTCCTCGAAGTCCGGGACGACCCTCGAACCGAACGTGCTGTTCGACCATGCCCGCTCTCGTGTGAAGGACCCGTCGCGCTATGCCGTGATCACCGACCCGGGGACCCCCCTCGAGAAGCTCGCCGTCGAGATCGGCGTCCGCCATGTGTTCGCGAACCGGCCGGACATCGGCGGCCGGTACTCCGTCCTGTCCTACTTCGGCACCGTGCCGGCCGCCCTCGCCGGTTACGACGTGGCCGAGCTGTGCGGCCGCGCCCTCGACGCGGACTGGACGGAGGCGGTCGAGCTCGGCGATGCCATGGGTCGCGCCGCGCTCGAGGGCCGCGACAAGGCCACCGTCGTCGTCACGGAGCCGTTCTCATCCTTCGGGCTGTGGATCGAGCAGCTCATCGCCGAGTCGACGGGGAAGCACGGGCGAGGCTGTGTCCCGGTTCCGACGACCGAGCACGAGGCAGGCCAGGATCGCCACGTCATCGAGGTGGCGCCCGGATCGGCGCACGAGCTCGGGGAGCACTTCTACCGCTTCGAGCTCGCGATCGCCGTGGCCGGTCACGTCCTTCGGATCGACCCCTTCGACGAGCCGAACGTTGCCGAGTCGAAGGCCAACACGAACCGCGTCCTCTCCGAGCTGCCCCTCCCCGCCATCGAGTCCGTCGCTCCGGAGGCCGTGCTCTCCTGGATCGCCTCCAACCGCCGCCCGGGTGACTACGTCTCACTCCAGGCATACCTGCCCTTCGGGCAGGACGGCGCGCTCGAGTCGCTCCGGCGCCGGGTCAGGGACGCCAACGACGGCATGGCCGTCACGGCCGGCTACGGACCGCGCTTTCTCCACTCGACTGGCCAGCTGCACAAGGGCGGACCGAACACCGTGCTCGCCGTGCAGGTCGTCCCGCCCTCGCCCACCGCCGAGCTGGCGATCCCGGACAAGGGCTACGACTTCGGGACCCTCATCGCCGCACAGGCGATCGGTGACCACGAGAGCCTCGTCGCACACGAACGCCGCGTGCTCCGCGTCGAGACGACTGACCTGGCGGCGATCCTTTGACAGCAGTCGTTTGACAGCAGTCGTTTCACAGCAGTCGTTTCACAGCATTCGCCTCGACAGAAGGAGGGTCCATGCGGACTGGGATGATCGGGCTCGGCAAGATGGGCGCGAACATGACGCGCCGCCTCATCGAGAAGGGGCACGAGGTGGTCGGCTTCGACCTCGGCGCCGAGGCGCGCGAGGCCGTGGCGAAGTACGGCGCCGCGACGGCCGACACGCTCGAGTCGCTCGTCGGGCAGCTCGAAGCTCCCCGGGTCGCGTGGGTGATGGTCCCCGCCGGCGAGGCGACGACGAAGACCGTGGACCGGCTCGGCGAGCTCATGAGCGAAGGGGACGTCGTCATCGACGGCGGCAACTCGAACTACAAGGACTCCAAGCCGATGGAGGCGAGCCTCGCGAAGCGCGGCATCCACTTCGTCGACGCTGGAACCTCCGGTGGCATCTGGGGCCTCGCCAACGGCTACTGCCTCATGGTGGGCGGGTCGAAGGAGGCCGTCTCGATAGCCGAGCCGATCTTCCTCGCGCTCGCACCCGACGGCGGCTACGCCCACGTCGGCCCCGCCGGTGCCGGGCACTTCGTGAAGATGGTGCACAACGGCATCGAGTACGGCCTCATGGAGGCCTACGCCGAGGGGTTCGAGATCATGTCGGCCGCAAGCGAGTTCGACCTCGACCTGCACGAGATCGCGTCGATCTGGCGTTACGGCTCGGTCGTGCGGTCCTGGCTCCTCGAGCTGACCGAGCGGGCGCTCTCCCCCGGCTCGGGTTTCGAACAGGTCGAGCCCTACGTCGTCGACTCGGGTGAGGGACGTTGGACGGTCAACGAGGCGGTCGATCGCGGGGTGCCCGCGTACGTCATCGCCGCCTCCCTCTACCGCCGCTTCGAGAGCCAGCAGGACGCGTCCTTCGCCGACCGGCTCGTCGCTGCGCTGCGCAACCAGTTCGGCGGCCACGCTGTGAAGACCGATGAGACGGGTGCTCCCGTGGAGCCTCATCCCGGCCCGTGAGCACGCCGCCGGCCGCGCCGTGAACGTCCCGAACGGAGAGCTCCTCGTCGTCGACGACGTGCACGCCGCCTTCGCGGACCTCGTCCTCGAGACATCCCGCTCCGCGCCCGCCCGCCGGGTGACCCTGGCACTGTCGGGAGGTGACACGGCCCGCCTCTGCTACGAACGCCTGGCTCGCACCGGGGGCATCGCCTGGGAGAACATCGAGTGCCTGCTCGGTGACGAGCGGTGCGTCCCGCCGGACGACCCTGACGCCAACCAGAACATGATCAGGCAGGTGCTGACCGAGCGGGTGCCCGTGGGTGGCTTCCACCCGATGGACTGCGAGCGCGGACCCGACTATGAGGCCCTCGTGGCGAGCCGCCTCCCGGTCGACCTCGTCCATCTCGGTCTCGGGCCCGATGGCCACACGGCGTCGCTCTTCCCCGGCTCCCCGGCGCTCGATGCTCCGGCAGATCGGCTCGTCGTGCGCAGCATCGACCCGACCGGGCGGAACGAGCACGAGCGGCTCACGTTCACCTTCGCCGCCATCTCGCGCTGCCGCCACGCCGTGTTCACCGTGAGCGGGAAGGCCAAGCACGAGGCGCTCCATCGCATCCTCGAGGGCGACCCGCTCCCCGCAGCACGGGTGACGGCGGAACGCGTGACCTGGCTGTGCGATCGCGAGTCGCTCGGAGAGGACCTCGATAGGGTCCGTTGAGTGGCTCCGGAGGAACGCATGACCGTGATCCGTTACATGCCGCCACCCTCTCCGGCAGTGGTCGTCGAGCGACCCGAGCCGCTCGTCGACGGCGGGCGCTTTCCCTCGAAGGCGATCATCGGCGACCCGCTTGCCGTGAGAGCCGACGTCTTCACGCATGGTCACGACCTCGTCCGTGCGCTCGTCCGCTTCCGCCGGGTCGGAGCCCGCCGCTGGCTCGAGGCGCCCATGCAGAACCTCGGCAACGACGCCTTCGCCGGCACCGTCACGCCGACGGCGGACGGTCCCTTCGAGATCGAGATCGCCGCCCACGTCGACGACCTCGCGACCTGGGCGCGCGATGCGCGTCGCCGTCTCAACGCCGCCACCGTCGATCCCTTCGAACGTGAGACGGCGCACCGGCTCCTCGCGGAGGCCGCCGAGGGCCTCGTGAGTACCGGCGACGAGGACGCGGAGATGGTGCAGGCTCTCGCCGAGCGCGCGGCGACAGAGGCCATCTCGGGCGAGCTGCTCGATGCCGTCGACGCGGCTGGGACTGCCCTTGCCCGCCGCCCGCTTCCTGACGAAGGCACGACGACCTTCCGCTTGAAAGGATTCGCCTCACCGCCGATCGCCGCCTTCTCGTCGTGGTACGAGCTCTTCCCGCGCTCGGCGAGCCCGGACCCGCGCCGCCCGGGCACGCTCCACGACGTCGTGCAGCGGCTCGACTACATCGCCCGTCTCGGTTTCGACGTGCTCTACCTGCCGCCCATCCACCCGATCGGGGTCACGGCCCGCAAGGGCCGGGACAACTCCCCCGTCGGCGGGCCGGAAGACGTCGGGAGCCCATGGGCGATCGGCTCGCCTGCCGGCGGCCACAGCGCGATCGCGCCCGAGCTCGGCACGTTCGAGGACTTCGAGCTCCTCGTCGCCGAGGCGAAGCGCCGCGGCATCGAGGTGGCGCTCGACCTCGCGTTCCAGTGCTCGCCCGACCACCCATGGGTGACGGAGCACCCCGACTGGTTCCGGCATCGCCCCGACGGCACGATCGCCTGTGCCGAGAACCCGCCGAAACGCTACGAGGACATCTACCCCATCGACTTCCACACCCGCGACCGCGATGGGCTGTGGCAGGCGCTGGCGGACGTCGTGGCGTTCTGGGTGGCCCTGGGGGTCCGGGTGTTTCGGGTCGACAACCCGCACACCAAGCCCTTCGCCTTCTGGGAGTGGCTCCTCGCCGAGATCAAGCGCGAGACCCCGGGTGTCATCTTCCTGTCCGAGGCGTTCACCCGCCCGAAGGTGATGCACCGCCTCGCGAAGGCGGGGTTCGACCAGTCCTACACGTACTTCACATGGCGCGACGAGCGATGGGAGATCGAGGAGTACTTCCGCGAGCTCACCTCGGAACCAGGTGTCAAGTACTTCCGACCGAACGTGTGGCCGAACACCCCCGACATCCTGGCGCGCAGCCTCCAGCACGGTGGGAGGCCGAGCTTCATCGCGCGCCTCGTCCTCGCAGCCGGGCTGTCCTCGAACTACGGGATCTACGGACCTGTGTACGAGCTCCAGTGGGACGAGCCGGCCGGCCCGGGATCCGAGGAGTACAAGGACTCCGAGAAGTACCAGGTGCACCATCACGACCTGGGCGACCCCTCTTCGCTCGCGGAGCTCGTCGCCCGCATCAACGCCGCGCGGCACGCGCACCCGGCTCTCCAGCGCAACGAAGGGCTCACGTTCCACCATTGTGACAACGACCGGATCATCTGCTGGTCGAAGCGTCGCCTGGGCGACACCGTCCTCGGAGTGGTCAACCTCGACTGGCGCTGGACCCAGTCCGGCTTCGTGTCGCTCGACCCCGGTGCGCTCGGCCTCTCCGACGGAGACCGATTCATCGTCCACGATGCCCTGAACGACGAGCGCTACGTCTGGGAGGCGGGCACCAACTTCGTCAAGCTCGACCCATCCGGCATCCCTGCGCACCTCCTCGCCGTAGAGGGCCTGGCGTGAGCACCTGGAGCAGCAGCGCCTCGAGCTTGGTCCCGGGCGCGCAGCAGGACTGGTACAAGGACGCTGTCATCTACGAGCTGCACGTCAGGGCATTCGCCGACTCGAATGGCGACGGCCGGGGCGACTTCCCAGGGCTCACCCAGCACCTCGACTACCTCCACCAGCTCGGCGTGACCGCCCTCTGGCTCCTGCCGTTCTACCCGTCACCGCTGAAAGACGACGGCTACGACATCGCCGACTACACCGCGATCCACCCTGACTACGGGACGCTCTCGGACTTCAGGCGCTTCGTCGATGAGGCTCACCGGCGGGACATGCGAGTGATCACCGAGCTCGTGCTCAACCACACGAGCGACCAGCACCCGTGGTTCCAGCGGGCGCGCACCGCCCCGGCGGGGAGCAGCTACCGCGACTTCTACGTGTGGAGCGACACACCCGACCGATACCAGCAGGCTCGCATCATCTTCCAGGACTTCGAGCAGTCGAACTGGGCATGGGACCCGGTGGCGAAGGCGTACTTCTGGCACCGCTTCTACTCGCACCAACCCGACCTCAACTTCCGCAACCCCGCCGTGCGGCGGGCGGTCTTGCGGACGGTCGACTTCTGGCTCCGCCTCGGTGTGGACGGCCTCCGCCTCGACGCCGTCCCCTACCTCTACGAGCGCGAAGGCACCGACTGCGAGAACCTGCCGGAGACGCACGACTTCCTGCGCGAGCTGAGGCGTCACGTCGACGACCGTTTCGCAGGCAGGATGCTCCTCGCCGAGGCGAACCAGTGGCCCGAGGACGCGAGCGCCTACTTCGGCAAGGGCGACGAGTGCCACATGGCCTTCCACTTCCCGCTGATGCCGCGGCTGTTCATGGGGCTTCGCATGGAGGACCGCTTTCCGATCATCGACATCCTCCAGCAGACCCCGGAGACCCCCGCCGGCACCCAGTGGGCCCTCTTCCTGCGCAACCACGACGAGCTGACGCTCGAGATGGTCACCGACGAGGAGCGCGACTACATGTACCGCTCCTACGCCCGTGATCCCGTCATGCGGATCAACCTCGGCATCCGGAGGCGCCTCGCACCGTTGTTGCAGTTCCACCGACAAAAGAGCGAGCTCATGCACGGGCTCCTCATGTCCATGCCGGGCACGCCCGTCCTCTACTACGGCGACGAGATCGGCATGGGTGACAACGTCTACCTCGGCGACCGCAATTCCGTCCGGACCCCGATGCAGTGGAACGCCGATCGCAACGCCGGGTTCTCCTCCGCGAACCCGCAGCGGCTGTTCCTGCCGGTCAACATCGACCCCCAGTGCCACTTCGAGTCGGTCAACGTGGCGGCCCAGCTGGACAACCCTGACTCGCTGCTGAGGTGGCTCCGCCGCCTGATAGCGCTCCGCAAGCGCCACCCGGTGTTCGGACGCGGCCGGATGGACTTCGTCGCCTCGGACAACCCGCGGGTGCTGGCCTTCGTCCGCCACGACGAGGACGAGCGGGTGCTCGTGGTGGCGAACCTCTCCCGTTTCGCCGAGTACGTCGAGCTCGACCTGTCCTCCCATCGCGGGGTCGTCCCGCGCGAGCTCTTCGGGCAACGGGCGTTCCCGATGATCGGCGAGCTTCCCTACCTCGTCACGCTCGGCCCGCACTCGTTCTACTGGCTGTCGCTCGGCAGCCCATCGGCAGAGACGCAGACCGCCACCGTCTCCCTCCCGTCGCTGCGTGTGCCCCAGCAGTGGTGGAGGGTCCTCGACGGCGAGGCCAACAGGCGGGTGGAGGCCGCGCTGCCGACCATCCTGCGCACCCGCCGCTGGTTCGGGGCGAAGGACCGCAGGATACAGACGGCGAGCATCGTCACCCGAGTGCCCCTGCCCCTCGAGGACGAGGTCGAGCGGGCGGAGATCGTCGTCGTCAACGTGGAGTACCTCGACGGCGAGCCGGACCGCTACCTCGTGGCGATGGCGCACCTGACGGGTGAGCCCGCGAGCGACATCGCCCAGGATCACCCCGAAGCCGTGCTCGCCTTCACGACCGGACCGGGCGGTGAGCCGGGCCTCCTCATCGACGCCCACTTCCGCCCGGCCTTCGGGAAGGCGCTCGTCGAGCTCGTCGCAGGCCGCCGGCGTCGCCACGCCGACGCCGGATACCGCATCACCGGCATCCCGGTCGCGGCCCGGGCGACCGAGCTCGCCACGGTGCAGACCGGGCCACGGGCGCCTGCGCGGGTCTCCGCCGCCGAGCAGTCGAACACCTCGATCGTCGTCGGCGATCCCGACGGGACGCGCGCGATCGTGAAGACGCTCCGCCGGCTCGAACCGGGACCGCATCCCGAGATCGAGCTCGGCCGCCTGCTCACCTCGGTCGGCGCGACCGTGGCGCCTCTGCTCGGTTCGATCGAGCTGCTCCCCGGGCAGGGCCCGGGAACGGCCATCGCCGTCATCCACGAGTTCGTGCAGAACGAGTCGGACGCGTGGACGGCGACGCTGCGGGCTGCCGCCAACTTCCTCGAGCAGCACGTCGAGGAAGGCGGTGGCACCTATGTGCCGCTCGAGCCCATCCGTCCGGGCGGGTTCCACGCCGGGATCCGCTCGCTCGTCATCCCCGAGATCGTCGAGACCGAGATGGCCGAGAGCCTCGGAGCGGCCGAGCTGCTCGGCAGGCGGACCGCCGAGCTGCACGTCGCTCTGTCCTCACCAGCCGGTGGATCCGCCTTCCGACCGGAGCCCGTCACGCCGATGACGCAGCGGTCGGCATATCAGTCGATGCGCTCCGCTGCCCGCCGCACGCTGTCGCTCGCCCGGCAACGGGCGTCGCTGCTCAACGAGCGGGACCGCGCCCTCCTCGACGACCTGCAAGCCAACGAAGAGGTGCTGCTGCAAGCCTTCCAGGGCGTGCTCGAGATCCGCTCCGGATGCCGGATACGAGTTCATGGCGACCTGCACCTCGGCCAGGTCCTGTTCACCGGACGCGACTTCTTGTTCGTGGACTTCGAGGGCGAGCCGGCGCGGACCTTCGCCGAGCGCCGGCTGAAGCGCTCGCCGATGCGCGACGTCGCCGGCATGCTGCGGTCGTACCAGTACGCCGGCGAGAGCGCCGTCGACGACGTCGTGTCGCGGGGCGTGCTCCAGGGAGACGACCCGGCCGGCATCGAGGCGTACGACCGGACCGCCAACCGCTGGGCCTACTGGGCTTCGGTCGCCTTCCTGCAGGGCTACCTGCCCATCGCCGACGAGACCGGACTGTTGCCCGAGCCGGAGGACTTCGCCGTGGACCTTCGCGCCCACCTTCTCGAGAAGGCGCTCTATGAGATGCGCTACGAGCTCGGGAACCGCCCCGAGTGGGTCCACGTGCCGCTGCTCGGCCTGCGCTCGCTGCTCCACGCTGACCGGCAGGACGGGCCGTGATCCCGCCGCCGTTGCAGCGGCTCGCGCGCTTGCACGGCGTGGAGGATGCCTACGTCGACGCGTTCGGCAGGCTGCGGCACGTCTCCGACGAGACGCTGCTCGCGGTGTTGGCAGCCCTCGGCGAGCCACTCGAGTCCTTCGACGACGCCGTTGCCGTGCTCGACGGCGAGCGGGCTCGGGCGACCGCAGGCGAGATCGAGCTGCCTCCCGTCGTGGTCGCCTGGGACGGTCGCCTCCCCGACCTCCCGGTCGCTCCCGCCGACGCTCGCCAAGCGGTCTCGGCCGAGCTGGCGCTGGAGGACGGCACCGAGCCGAAAGGGCGCGTGCGCGTGGAGGTGCGCAACGGGTCCTCCAGCGTCGTCGCGAGCGAGTCGCTCCCCTTCGGGCTCCATCAGCTCGTCGTCGCCGGTCACACCGCCGGCAGGCGACGGGAAGGGCGCAGCGCCCCGGGGCGGGACGCGCCGGAGCCCGACGAGGTCACCGTGATCTCGGCTCCGTCCCGTGTCCGCCCGGTCGGCCCGTTCTCGTGGGGCCTCTTCGCGCCGGCGTACGGGCTCTTCGCCGACGACGGTGGAGTCGCCGACCTCACCTGCCTCGAGCGCTTCGGGCGGCTCGCGGCCCGCGACGGGGCGGCCTGCGTGGCGACGCTGCCCTTGCTCGCCGACTGGTCACGGTCCGACGAGCCGGCGGGTCGATCGAGCCCGTACTCCCCCATCTCGCGGCAGTGGTGGAACGAGGGCTATCTCGATTGGCGGCGCATCGAGGAGCTGGCCGGCTACGACGCACAGGACCCCGTTGCCGCGGTCCTCCGCCGCCCGAGCTCGGCTGCTCGGCCGCTCTTTGACCCCGGGCGCCGTGCGGCAGCCCTGCGTCCGCTCCTGGAAGCGGCGGCTGCGCAGATCGAAGCGGTGGGCGGGAGGCGCCTCGAGCAGTTCCGGGCCTTCGTCGCCGGGCGCCCGGACGTTCTCGTGTACGCCCGGTTCCGGGCAGCGGCCGAGGTGCGCGGAACGGACTTAAGGCGTTGGCCATCGAGCTGGCGCCGCGGTCTCATCGGCGAAGGGGAGGTGGACGCGTCCGCCGTGGCGGCGCACGTCTTCGCTCAATTCGCGATGGACCAGCAGATGGCCGAGGTGGCCGCCGCTCTCGCCGCGAAGGGCGTCGGGCTGATGCTCGACCTGCCTGTCGGCTGCCAGGCAGGCGGCTTCGACCCGTGGGCCCACCCGGAGTCCTTCGCAAGCGGCGCCACCATCGGGGCACCGCCCGACCACTTCTTCCCCGGTGGCCAGGACTGGGGTTTCCGGCCGCTCCACCCCGAGAGCGAGCGGCGCTCGGGATACGCCGTGACCGGTGGCGCGCTGCGGCACCTGTGCCGGCATGCTTCGGTCCTGCGCCTCGATCACGTCATGGGTCTGTCCAGGCTCTGGTGGATCCCGGACGGCAACCCCGCCTCCGACGGCGCCTATGTGCGCTACCACCTCGAGGACGCGCTCGCGCTGTGCGCTCTCGAGGCATGGCGGGGCGGCACCGCCCTCATGGGTGAGGACCTCGGGACGGTGGAGCCGTCGTTGACGGAGTCTCTTGCCTCCCATGGCATCGCCGGCATGCACGTGGCCGTCTTCGACCTCGAGTGCGAGCGCGCTCACCCGATGGAGCCGCTCGCTCCCCGGCCCGGTTCGGCCGCCTTCGTCGACACACACGACACGGCGACCTTCGCGGGCTGGTTCGCCGGGCGGGACATCGGCGACCGCTCGGGCCTGGGACTCGTGTCCGAAGAGCAAGTCTCCGATGACCTCCTCAGGCGGCGCCGCGCTCGCGAGACGCTCGTCGACCGCCTCATCGCCTCGGAGCTGCTGGCCGAGGACGACTCTGCAGACGCCATCGCCGTGCACGCCGCGCTCGTGGCAGAGCTCGGCCAGTCCGACGCGGGGATCGTGGTCGTCAACGTGGAGGACTGCTGGGGCGAGCTCGATCCACAGAACGTGCCGGGCACGACGGACGAGCACGCCAACTTCGAGCGACCGCTCGCAGCGAGCCTGGACGAGATGGCGGTGGACCCGCGGCTGCGACACACCCTCGGCGGGCTGGCGCAAGCGCGGCTCGACGCGGCGGCTCGTCATGCTGCCGACCGGGCGATCGGTGCGGGGAGAGCGGAGGTAGGCGATGGCCGCCGGGGGTAATTCCTCGGACGTGCCCCGACAGCATCAGCGGCTCGAGCCGGTGCTCGGGCCGGCGGACGTCCACCTCTTCAACGAGGGACGCTTCTTCCAGGCCTACGACCGCCTCGGTGCGCACCCACGGACGAGCCAGGCCACGTCCTTCGCCGTCTGGGCGCCGAACGCCCGGGCGGTGTCGGTGATCCATGACGGCAACGGCTGGCAGCCGGGAGCCGACGCGCTCGAGCCCGAGGGCTCCTCCGGCCTCTGGGCAGGCGAGGTGTCCGGCGCGGTGGCCGGGACCTGCTACAAGTACCGCATCGAGCCGAGGTCGGGCCGTCCCCGGGACAAGGCCGACCCGTACGCCTTCGCGACGGAGTGCCCGCCGGCGTCGGCGTCCGTCGTCGCCGACCTGTCTCACGAATGGCGCGACGCCGAGTGGATGTCGCAACGCGAGCTCCGCCAACAGCCGACCGAGCCGATGGCGATATACGAGGTCCACCTCGGGTCCTGGCGGCGCAAACCGGACGGCGCGTTCTACAACTACCGCGAGCTGGCTCCGCTGCTCGCCGATCACGTCGAGCGGCTCGGCTTCACCCATGTCGAGCTGCTGCCGGTCATGGAGCACCCCTACTACGGGTCCTGGGGCTACCAGACGACCGGGTTCTTCGCGCCGACCGCCCGGTACGGCACTCCGACGGAGTTCATGGAGTTCGTGGACCACCTGCATCAGCGCGGCATCGGAGTCATCCTCGACTGGGTGCCGTCGCACTTCGCCACCGACGAGTACTCCCTCGGCGACTTCGACGGCACCCGGCTGTACGAGCACGAGGACCCGCGCCGGCGCAAGCACCCTGACTGGGGCAGCTACGAGTTCAACTACTCGCGCCACGAGGTGCGCAGCTTCCTCGTGTCGAGCGCCTGGTTCTGGTGCGACCGCTACCACGTCGACGGCTTGCGAGTCGACGCCGTCGCGTCGATGCTCTACCTCGACTACTCGCGCAAGCCCGGGGCGTGGGTGCCGAACCGGTACGGGGGGCGCGAGAACCTCGATGCCGTGGAGTTCCTGCGCAGCCTGAACAACTCTCTTCACGAGCGCTTCCCAGGCGTGCTGACCGTCGCCGAGGAGTCGACGGCGTGGCCGGGCGTGAGCAGGGCGACGTCGGAGGGCGGGCTCGGCTTCTCGATGAAGTGGGACATGGGCTGGATGCACGACACCCTTCTGCACATCGAGCGCGAGCCGGTCCATCGCCGCTACCACTACGGCGAGCTCACGTTCCGGGGCCTCTACGCCTTCACCGAGCGCTTCGTGCTCCCTCTCAGCCACGACGAGGTCGTGCACGGCAAGCGTTCGCTCGCGTCCAAGATGCCAGGTGACGACTGGCAGCGACGGGCCAACCTGCGCACCCTGCTCGCGATGCAGGCGTTCCAGCCCGGCAAGTCGCTCCTGTTCATGGGTGGTGAGCTCGCAACCTGGCGAGAGTGGTCCCACGAGGACGAGCTCGAATGGTCGCTCCTCGAGCATCCAGACCACGCCGGCATCGCTCGTCTCGTCGGCGACCTCAACCGCTCGTATTGCGAGCTCGAGCCGTTGCACGGGACCGACTTCGACCCCGCCGGCTTCGCATGGGTCGTCGCCGACGACGTCGAGAACGACGTACTCGCCTGGTTCCGCCGCGGCACGACGGGGAGCGTCCTCGTGGTGGCGAACCTGACCCCCGTCCCCCGTGACGGCTACCGGATCGGGGTACCCGCGCCCGGCGCCTGGACCGAGCTGCTCAACACCGATGCCGGCGAGTACGGCGGCAGCGGGGTCGGGAACCTCGGACGGGTCGGCTCAGACGAGCGCGCATCGCACGGCTACAGCCAGAGCGTCTCGCTGCGGCTGCCGCCACTCGGGGTACTGCTCCTCGCAGACGAAAGCGCGACGCAGAGCGCATCGTCCTAGGTCGCCTCTCCCGGAACAGACTCCTGCAAGCCGACGAGCGGGTACGGCGCCACGCCGGAATCCTCGTCGGGCTGGTCGATCCGCTGCAGGACGACCACCGACCTGCCCGAGACGTGGACGGGGCTCGAAGAGGCT
>JAKCCH010000089.1 GCA_021838945.1 Actinomycetes bacterium | reverse complement strand
TCCGATCTGGGGGCTTGTCGCAGGATTCGACTGGGTCCAGGTGGTGCCGTTCCAGGTCCAGGTGTCCGAGAGGAGCTCGTCGCTGCTGTTGAGGCCGCCGTAGAGCACCATGTCCCCCGTCGCCGGGTCGTAGGCCATCGAGGCGTCTTCGCGGGCGGGGGGGCTTGTCGCAGGATTCGACTGGGTCCAGGTGGTGCCGTTCCAGGTCCAGGTGTCAGAGAGGACGCCGCTGCTGCCGATGCCGCCGAAGAGCACCATGTCCCCCGTCGCCGGGTCGTAGGCCATCGAGGCGTCTTCGCGGGCGGGGGGGCTCGCCGCAGGATGCGACTGGGTCCAGGTGGTGCCGTCCCAGGTCCAGGTGTCCGAGAGGAGCTCGTCGCTGCTGCCGATGCCGCCGAAGAGCACCATGTCCCCCGTCGCCGGGTCGTAGGCCATCGAGGCGCCGACGCGGGCGGGGGGGCTTGTCGCCGGAGACAGCTCGGTCCAGGTGGTGCCGTTCCAGGTCCAGGTGTCCGAGAGAGCGTTGCCGCTGCTGCCGATGCCGCCGAAGAGCACCATGTTCCCCGTCGCCGGGTCGTAGGCCATCGAGGCGCTGTAGCGGGCGGGGGGGCTCGTCGCAGGAGACAGCTGCGTCCAGGTGAGGCTCGGAGCGGTCGTCGAGGCGGCGGCCGGCAGTGCACCGCTTCCCAGAAAAGCGGCCACCCCTGCCAAGATCGTCACAGCGACCGCTGCCCTGGCCCACCGCCGGGCCGGCCCTCGACCGGGTTGACCGGTATGTGTCGGGTCTGTCGGCGCAGCTCCGGGAATGGAACGCCTGGTCCTGTCGCAAGATCGCCCACGCAGCTCGCGCCGTCCCGTTCCCCGTTTCACAGCCCGACTACCCCCCTGATCACGCATGAGCCGGTCAGGCCCAAGAGGCGATGCCGACCCTGTCGCTCACTTCGACAGTGCCGCTTGTGAAAGTGTACTCAACGACAACGAGCCTCGAGATCCTCCACATCGGCCAGGAGGTCGAGGAGTTGCAGTGCACGCGGCTGGCCGAGGTGCGGGCGCGGCGGTCGGCCGCAGCCGTCGAGGCCGCTCTCGGCGAGGTGCGTGCCGTCGCGGCCGATGCGACTCGCAGCCTCATGCCGGCGATCCACGACGCCGTCCTCGCGTACGCGAGCGTGGGTGAGGTCATGGCGGCGATGGCGGACGTGTTCGGCCGCTGGCGCGAGACGCCTTCCATCTAGCATCTGTCGACGCGCGGGCGAGGCTCGGCATGCCGAGATGCCGAAAGCGGCCAAACGCCGCGCTCGTCGGGGCCGTTGCTGTTGCCGGCTCCGCGCTCCGGGCGCGCCACCTCGTTGCGGCCACGCCGCCCATGCTCGGCTCCTAAGGACCAGAGGACCAGGGCCGAAGCGTTTGAGCACACGCGGCGGGCGGACGACCGCCTCCGAAGCCCCGCTCGTCACGATGCCAACGGGTTCGCTCAGGCTCGCCGGTCGTCCTTCCGACCTGCAGGCGGTCGACGAGCTCCGTTGGTTGACGCTGTTATCGGTCCTGCGCCGCCGTTCAGACCGGCGGGCTCTCACCGCCTTGGCCGTCCCGCTCCTCGTCGTTCGCGTCCGCCTCGCCGTCGGTGCCGTCCGCGCCGTCTCGGTGCTCGTCGTGTTCGTCGTCTTCTTCTTCGTCCCAGCTGTCGGACGAGCCCTTCGCCCTTTCCTGCTCGTCCTCGCCGCCGAGCCACCACGGCCCGCCCCGGCCGAACCCTCCCGGTGCCCCCCGGCCCGCAGCGGTCCCGCTCCTGGTGCCGCCGAAGATCCAGTCCGGGATGTTGATCGGCCACGCACCGCCTGGCCGGGAGCGGCCGCCGCTCGCCTTCGTCTCGGGGACGATGGCAGCGATCCGCCGGCGCAGGTCCCCGAGGAGGGCGACGAGGTCAGCCCGCTGCTCGTCGTCCGCCGTCGCTGCGGCGCCGACGAGAGCTCGCGCCGTCTCGGCGATCGCGACGAACAGATCGCCCGGGGCCTCGTCTGCCGGCTGTTCCCAGGGCTTGCGAGGCGACGTCCCGCTGATCCGCTCCGCCTCGGCGCGACCAGCGTCGGTCAGCTGGTACCGCCGCTTGCCGTCGTCGGACTGGCTGCTCGCGACGAGAGCGTCGTCCTCCAGCATCTGGATCATCGGATAGACGGTCGTCGCCGTCGGCCGCCACTCGCCGCCCGAGCGCCGGGAGAGCTCCCCGATCACCTCCGATCCACTCATCGGCTGCTCGTTCAAAAGGAGCAGGACAGCACTTCGGACGTCTCGCCGGCGCTTGCGAGGCGCTGCCTCCGCTCGATCGCTGATCACCGTCCGACGCTACCGGCGGCCTCGACCGGCTCGACGACCTCATCGGCGAGCGGGACGACGGGGAGGCGGCGGGACTCGAGGAGCGCAGCATTCGGCCAGCGCACTTCGGAGACGAGTGACAGGCGCTCCAGGAGCTCGATGAGCCGTGCGGTCGAGTCCCACTCGTGCGGATCGACGCCGTGGCGGGCGAGTCGCGGGAGCGCGTGGTGGAGGTTGTGCCAGTTGTCGCCGAACGCAAGCAGCGCGAGCGGCGCGAGGTTGCGCGCCTCGTCACCTCGCCGCGTGCGGAACGGCCGGGACCCCCACAGGTGGCATGCCGAGTTGACGGCGAATGTCGCCTGCTGAAGGAGGAACACGCGCACGAGCCCTCCCCACAGGAAAGCCCCGATCATGCCGGCGACGGTGCCGGTGACCGCCAAGCCGAGCAGCGCCGGGAGCGCGAGGGATATCACGCTGAGGAGCGGGAAGAGACGATCGAGGACGACGAGATCGCGATCGGCGAGAAGGTCCGGAACCCACCGCTCGCGTTCCTCGGCAGGGGGACGAAACAGCCAGCCGCCATGCGCGTGGAGTGCACCGCGAATCTGGCCACCGACGGACAAACCGGAGAGGTGCGGCGAGTGCGGATCGCCCTCCACGTCGGTGTAGGCGTGGTGACGGCGATGGTTGGCCGACCAGCCGAGAACGCCTCCTTCGAACGCGAGTGAGCCCGCGAGGACGAGCACGACCTTCGTGACTCGCCCTGCTCGAAACGCTCGATGCGTGCACATGCGGTGGTAACCGGCGGTGAGCCCGTGACCGGTCAGCAGGTAGAGCGCCACCGCGATCGCGAGGTCGGCGAGGGTGGCCTGCTCTCGGAACAGGGCCACGGCCGCCGCGACGGCGCCCGCGAGGGGCCCGAACAGGACGACCGCCGTGACCGCCTGTCGCGCCGGCGACGGCTTCGGCGCCGCGGCGATGCGCCGATCCTTCGGCCTCTCCAGCAGCGCGGTAGTCACGAGGCCCGCGCCGAGTGGCGATGGCTGGAGGACTGGAGGCGCGAACCCGAGCCGGCGGGCTGCCCGCCACGCCGATCCTTGGCCCGCTTGGGCTTGCCGGCATGAGCGGTGCCTCCGCGCACGACCCGTGTCTCGGCCGCCTCGCGGCGTGTACCGGTGCGCATGTGGCGTTCGCTCGTCGACGGCCCGTCGACGGGCCGGCCGACGCGGTGGCCAGGCTCGGGTAGGTCCGGAGGCGAGGAGAGCCGCGCGTCGATACCGAGGCCCGCCACGAGCCTGCGGGACTCCCGCTCCTCGTCGGGGCAGACGAGCGAGACGACACGCCCCGACGTCCCCGCTCGACCGGTGCGACCGGAGCGATGGAGGTACGTCTCGGCGTCCGAGGGCCGGTCGAAGTGGACCACGCACTCGACCCCCTCGATGTGGAGGCCGCGCGAAGCGACGTCCGTCCCGACGAGCACGTCGGCGCGCCCGTCGCGGAACTGCGCGAGCGCGCGGTCACGCTGACCCTGCGAGCGATCACCGTGGATCGCAACCGCGCGGAGACCCGCCTGACCGATCTGGCGTGCGAGCCGGTCAGCCCCGTGTTTGGTCCGGCAGAAGACGATCGAGGAGGAATGCATCGCGACGAGAGCGACCGTGAGAGACGTCCGCTCCTCGCGCTTTGCCCGCCAGAACTCGTGGGTCCGCGATCCAACGGCGTCCGAGGGTTGCTCGAGGAGGTGGCGCCGGGGACGGACCTGATGGTCCCGCACGAGACGGTCGACCTCCCTCGTGAGCGTCGCCGAGAAGAGCATGGTCTGATGATGCTCGACGCGCACCTCGCGGAGCACGCGCCGCACGGCCGGGAGGAACCCCATGTCGGCCATGCGATCGGCCTCGTCGACCACCACGACTTCGACGCCGGAGAGATCGAGCACGCCGCGATCGAGCAGATCCGTCAGCCGGCCTGGGCAACCGACGGCGACGTCCACGCCATGAGCGAGCGCGGCGAGCTGGGTCCGGTAGCCCGTCCCGCCGTAGAAGGAGGTGACCCGGAGGTGTGTCTCTCGCGCGAGGGGACGGATCGCATCGGTGATCTGAGCGGCGAGCTCACGGGTCGGCGCGAGGACGAGCGCGCGAGGAGAGCGACGCTTCGCTCCTGCTATGCGTGCAACGAGCGGGATCGCGAACGCGAGGGTCTTCCCCGACCCCGTCGGGGCCTGCACGAAGAGGTCCTCGCCGCGAAGGGCGTCGGGCAGTGTGGCGGACTGGACGGGATAGGGCTCGGCGATGCCGAGCTTGTGCAGGCAAACGACGAGAGGCTCGGGTACCCCGAGGCTCGAAAAGGTGGATGACACGGTCAACTCCGCAGTCGGGGCGCGAGCGCCACTTGGGCTGGGGAGCGACGCACCCAATGAGCACTCCGGTCATCCGGCGAAGATCCGGACCCTGCGTCGCTGCAGCGGAGGGTGGCGACCGTTGTGCGGTTGCCTGCCGACGATCAGCGTCGACGATCGGTCGACCCACCGAAGTGGCTCGAAGACCAAGTCAGACTAGCCGGGGGAAAGGGCCGAGGTGGCGCGGCCAAGGCAGTTGACGAGTGGCTCGTACGGTGTGACCCCGGGCGACATGACCGACCGCCTGGGCGCTCAGCGACCTCGGCGCCGCTGCTCGGGGTCACGCTCGGCCGCCTTTTCTCCCTCGAAGAGGTCCGCTTTGTCGAAGGCTGCTCCTGAGCGCATCTTCTCCCGGCGAGCGGCGATCGACGAAGACAGGCTCGCCATGGCGGCGCGGGTACCGACAGCATCAGCAGCGAAGTTCTGCTGTTCAACGGGCTCGCGAGCCGCCTCGCGTTGCTCGAAACGGATCGCCGCGTCGGCGATCGTGGTGCCCATGGCGTCGTAGAGCGGAGTGCCGGCGCGCGGCTGGAAGGTCTGCGGGCTCAGCTTCACGACCTCCCGGATGGGCACGGCTTCTGCCAGCACCTCGTGCGGGTCCTGGCTGTCGAACTGGACGAGTGTCATGACCGCATCGTCGCCACTTTGCTGCTGCTCGCTGAGAAACGCGTTGAACCCACCGACGACATCGTCCGCGATGGACTCCATCGACCGGAGCGGTGTCCGGCCCCGTCGGTTCGGTCGCACTGAGGGGTCGTGCCCTCAACCAGGGAATTCTGAGCCCGCGGCGGCTCCCTCGCTATGGCTACCCAAGGGTCACTCGTGGATACCGCGGAAGTCAGGGCGGGCTCACCTCGAATTTCGTGGCGCGAATCTGGGTCAGGCGAGCCGATGATGGGCAAGTGAGACACCCACAAGCCACCTACCAGGGAAAACAACTCGAGCGGACGACGGGACTCGAACCCGCGACCCTCACCTTGGCAAGGTGATGCTCTACCAACTGAGCCACGTCCGCGTGCTGAGCACATCGTAGCAAGCGGCGCCGAGGGGAGTCGGTACCGGATCGGCCAGGTCAGACGGTTGGAGCGACCGGGCGGGTATTGCTGCGTGCAGAATTTTCCCCGAAGTGGGTACGACGCGTGTCGCTTGAGTGGCAGAATGACCACTGCGAGTGTTTGTGGCCCCCGAACCCGCGGAAGTGGCGACACAGAAGATGCCGAAGAGCTACACCCCAGGAGACGAACAGAGGCACCTCCTGGTCTCCTGGGTCCACCACTGCCATGCCGCCGGCCTCTCGCCCGAGCTCTGCATCTCGAGCGAAGCGCGCCAGCTGCTCAAAGCGATCCGGGAGTCGGTGCGCGCCGGTGGGCCGACCAATGTCTTGGGGAGAGCCGCACGAGGTTGGGGCGCCGGCTTCTCGGCGCCGGCCGCCGTCCTCACCTACCTCTCCCCGCTGCGCGCCGTCCTCTCCGAGCCGGGCATCGGCGCTCCGGGCTGGCAGGGCGACTGGCTGCCCGTCTCCCAGGATCTGCTCACCCGGATCTTCGATCAGCTCATGCGCGAGGCCGTGGACGCGGCCGCTGCGAGCTTGCGAGCCGCAGCGCGCACCGACGCCCTCACGGGATGCGCGAACCGTCTGGCGTTCAACGAGGACCTCGCCCGCGCCGCCGCATCGGCCCGGGAGGCCGGCCTCGACCTCGCCGTCGCGATGGTCGACCTCGACGGTCTGAAGCTCATCAACGACAGTGAGGGTCACGAAGCTGGCGACGTCGCCCTCGTCTCGCTCACGACCACCCTGCGGCAGATGCTGCGGGCGGCGGACAGCCTCTACCGGATCGGCGGCGACGAGTTCGTGGTCCTCGCACCGTTCACGGACGCGGAGGGAGCCGAGGCGATGCTCCGGCGAGCGTCCGAGAGACCGGGACCCGCTTTCAGCTGGGGCGTCGCAAGCATCGGCACCGTGGGCGCTGCGGCCTTCGAGCAGCCCGAACTGCTGCTCTCGTCCGCCGACGCAGCTCTTTATGCGGCCCGAGGGCGTCGTCCGGACGCCTCCCGTCCCGAGAGGCTGCGGCGGCGGACCGCCGGCGAGCTCTGGAGCGGCACGCTTCGCCGGGTCGGCACAGCGACCGGCGTCGCCACCGCCGCAGCCGTTCTCCTCGCCGTCGTCAGCGCGCTCGGCATCGCCCTGTCGCTCGAGGGGCAGTCAACACCGAAGGGGTTCTCCGCAATCACTGCTCCGCCGGCGACGAGCCCCTACCTCCCGGCTGCCAAGCCAGGATCATCGACCACGTCAGGCTCGATCAGACATCACAACCCCGCACGTCACTCGACGGGCGCCTCGACTCGCTCCTCGGATGGACATACCCCGTCCGTTGCGACGAGCAGCGGTGGCGCCTCCTCTGACGACGCCGGCTCGGGCGCCTCGCACCCGACGGGCAGCTCTGCCGGCGGCCACCGGACGACCCCTGCGGGTGCGACGAGCAGACCAGGAAACGGGAGCAGACCGTCGAGTGGCGGTGGCAGCGCCGGATCGGGCACAGGCTCCAGCGGTAACCTCACCGCCGTAGTGCTGCCCGGCGGCCAGGCGACGACAGGGGCCGGTGCTCTCGCCGGTGCGCGACCTGGCGGAACCACCCTCGGCACCGTTACTTCGGGCACCGTCGCCACCAGTACCCTGGCACCCCCTACGAGCCTCGCTCGCCCGAAGAAGGGACACAGTTCGAGTGCGCACGGCCAGCCGGTCGCGCCCGTCCAGGGGCAGCGCTACGGGCACCTGCTTCGTCAGCGGCGGAACATCATCGCCAGGATCGAGCACATGGCCGCTGTGATCGCGGCGCGGCTCTGGCATGAGGCGAGCTCGACAGGTTTACACGGCCGGCGTCCTCACTCGCCCGGCTCGGCCGCCCACGCGGCCAGGGCCTACCGGCACGCCGCTCGCGTTCACCCGACGGGCCACAGCTACGGTCGCGGTAGCAACCGCAGCGCCCACTAGCCGGGCGGGCCGAAGGCCCGCGCGGACGACCTCTCGACCCTCTCGATGGTGGTGTCCCAGGGCGCCGTAGTGTTCACCTGACGAGGAGGTGGTCGTCATGACCGACACCCGTGAAGCCGGCACTGAAGCCGGCACCAGGGGGGATGCCAGCACGCTCCGCGCTCTCGACGAAGCCCTCGGGCGTTACGTGCGGCCCGACACGTTCCCGCTCGGGATCCGGATGCTGGAGCACGGCGAGCCGGTCCCCGACGGCGTCCGCATCCCCACTCGTGACGTCGGCGAGCAGTGGATCGTCTGCCAGTCGATCGGGATCGCGCGCCGCTACGGCTGGTCGATCGCGGTCGGACGGGAGGACGTCATCTGCCCCCTCGCTTCGGTGTCGTTCGGCTTCCGGGCGGCGAACGAGCGGTACGACGCCGGCGAGGCGGCTCTCGGCATGTACTGCACCGAGCCGGGAGCGGCGGAGGCGTTGGAGGCGGCGACGTGGCGTTTCGATCCTGGTCGCTTCGAGCGGCTGTGCGTGGCGCCGCTCAGCCGTCTCACCTTCGAGCCGCACGTGATAGCCGTCTACGGCAACAGCGCCCAGGTCATGAGGCTCGTCAACGCCGCCCTGCACGCTCGCGGCGGTCGCATCGAGAGCTCCTCGGGTGGCCGTCTCGACTGCGCCGAGCTCGTCATCCAGACGATGCTCGCGGACGAGCCGAAGGTCGTCCTCCCGTGCAACGGCGACCGGGTGTTCGGGATGGCGCAGGACACCGAGATGGCCTTCGCCTTCCCGGCCAACCGGAGCGCGGAGATCGCCGCCGGCCTCGAGGCGACCCACAAAGGCGGCGTCCGCTACCCGATCCCCGTTGCCATGCGCAGCACCGTGTCGATGCCGCCGAAGTACCAAGCTCTCCTGGAGTCGCTCGGCGAGACGCCGCCGACCGCCGTCTGATCACGGGACGATCGTCCCGGTCACCTCACCGAAGCCGATCCTGGCGCCGCCCGTCCCCGGCGCGGAGGCGCGGATCGTCACGGTGTCGCCGTCCTCGAGGAAGGCCCGCTCCTCGCCTCCGGCCAGTCGCAGGGGCTCGCTCCCGTTCCAGGCCAGCTCGAGAAACGATCCCCGCTGTGTCCGCTCGGGCCCCGACACGGTGCCTGACGCGAAGAGGTCGCCGGATCGGAGGGACGCGCCGTTGACGGTCATGTGAGCGAGCTGCTGGTCGGCTGTCCAGTACATCTGCCGGAATGGCGGGCGCGAGACCACCGTGCCGTTCCACTCGATCTCGATCGAGAGGTCGAGGCCCCACGGCTCCTCGCTGCGCAGGTACTCGAGCGGCTCCGGGTCCTGGGTCGGATGCGGGAGGCGGGCCGCCTCGAGCGCCTCCAGCGGGACCACCCAGGGCGAGATCGAGGTTGCGAACGACTTCCCGAGAAACGGGCCGAGCGGCACGTACTCCCACGCTTGGATGTCGCGGGCGGACCAGTCGTTGAGGAGCACGAGACCGAAGGCGTGATCGGCGAAGTCGCCCGCCGGCACCGGGTGGCCGAGTGCCGAGGCCGTCCCGACGACCACGCCGACCTCGGCCTCGATGTCGAGGCGGCGCGAGGGGCCGAACGTCGGTGCCGCATCCTGCGGGCCTTTGCGCTGGCCGTGCGGTCGCTTGACGGGCGTTCCGGAGACGACGACGGTTCCGGCGCGGCCGTGGTAGCCGATCGGGAGGTGCTTCCAGTTCGGCGTGAGGGGGTCGCCGTCGGGACGGAAGATGCTGCCGACGTTTCGGGCGTGGTGCTCGGAGGCGTAGAAGTCGACGTAGTCGGCGACCTCGATCGGGAGGTGCAGGCGGACGTCCTCCATCGCGACGAGATGCGGCTCGATCTCGGGGCGGTGCCGCTCTTCTGCCAGCAGCTCGGTGATGCGCCGGCGGGTGTCGGACCAGGCGCCACGGCCTTGTGCCATGAACGCGTTGAGCGACCCCGTCGCGAACACGTCGTCGCCGAGCGCTCCCGACAGGTCGAGGACTTGGTCTCCGATGGCGACGCCGACGCGCGGCGTCAGGCGTTCGCCGCCTGCGGTGAAGACCCCGTACGGCAGGTTCTCGATCGGGAAGTCGGAACCGTCGGGGACGGGGACCCAGGACCTCGTGTTCGGCACCGCCGCCGTCACTCGTGGAGGAGCCCGAGGGCCCGTAGGTCTTCGACGGGCTCGCTCGTGGAACACGATCCGTAGGAGACGAAGAGACGCCGCGTGCGGGCCGCGTGCTCGGGCGAGATGTCGTGAGCCTCGGCGACGAGTGCCTCCGGCGCCGTCACCTCGAGCGCGTCGATCACGGCGTCGCGCGGCTCGTGTCCCGCAGCCCGGCTCGCTGCGACGAGCAGGTTCAGGTAGCCGTGGTGGAAGAAGCCGGTCCGCTCGTCCCGGTATCGGACGGCGTGATGGAGCCCGGCCGTCGCCTTGAACGGCACGCCGGCGGCAGCGCACGCGTGCACCAGGCGCCCGAGCTGCTCGCAGGTGGGGAACAGCTCGGCTCTGACGCCTCCGGCGCGGACCTTCACGCCCATCCGCCCGCTCGAGGCTTCGATGGTGTGGAAGCCCGGCTCCCACCCCCCCGTCACCGGGATCTCCGCGAACGCAGGCACACCGCCCGGAAGAGCGGTCGGCGCCGCCGCCTCCTCCGGCAGAGGGCCTTCCAGCCCGGCGAGCTCGAGGCGCCGGTCCGAGGCCACCGCGCTCAGTGCCGACTGGATCGCGGTGTCCTCGAACGGGTTGACGATGAGCGCCAGCCGGATCGTTCTCTCGGGCGCCAGGGCCGCCTGCAGCTCGGCGAGGCGTGCCGCCGGGCAGACGAAGCGCCCGCTCAACACCCCCACCTCCACTGCCGCGTCCGCATCGTGTCGCTCGAGAGCAACGTCCATCGGCAACTCCTCGGGCGGGAAGAGCCCGGCGTCGTCGACGAGACCGGCGAACAGTACGGCTGTGGCGGTCACGGTCGGAATGTACCGCCCGCCATCGGCGTGGTATCGCACCGCGGGTGGGCGCCGAGCGCCCGAGCCCTCGCGCAGCCTCCCGGGCGCGCTACTCCTTGCGCGCCCGGCTCGGTGCGACCCGGCGCGCCTCGTCGGGCATCTTCGGGTACTGCGGCGGCCACGGTGCGTCCGGTAGACCGGCGGCCCGGTCGTGCGCGGACAGCTCGAGCAGCGGCTCGAGCGACTGCGGCTCGGAGGCCATCGAGGCCCAGGGGTCACCGTGCTCTGCAACGAGGACCGGAACGGTGCGGATCGTGAGATCGTCCGGCTCGACGCTCGCCACATCCTCCCAAGCAATCGGTGTGCTCACCTGCGCGCCGGTCCGCGGTCGCACGGACCACGCGCCGAACACGGTCTTGTGCGGAGCGTTCTGGTTGAAGTCGATGAACACCCGCTCACCGCGCTCCTCTTTCCACCACGCGGCCGTGATCAGGTCGGGGAAGCGCCGCTCGAGCTCCCGGGCGAGAGCGACGGCGGCGGCCCGCACTTCGAACGAGTCCCAGCGCGGCTCGAGTCGCGCGTAGATGTGGATGCCACGGTTTCCCGACGTCTTCGGATGCGCGGTGATGCCGAGCTCCTCGAGGAGCGCCCTCACGATCCCCGCGACTTCTCGGATGTCGTCGATGTCGCGCCCGGGCTGGGGATCGAGGTCGATCCGCAGCTCGTCGGCGACGTCCGGGCGGTCCGCCGTGAACGGCCAGAGGTGGAACCCAAGGCATCCGAGGTTCACCGCCCAGAGGACGTGGGCCATGTCGGCGAGCACGAGCGCGTTGGAGGTCGTGCCGTTCGGGGTTGCCACGACGACGGTCTCGAGCCAGTCGGGGGGGTCGCGCGGCACGCGCTTTTGGAACCACGACTTGCCGAGCGCACCATCGGGGAAGCGCTGCAGCAGCGCCGGCCGGCGCCCCAGATCG
>JAKCCH010000088.1 GCA_021838945.1 Actinomycetes bacterium | reverse complement strand
GCTGCTCGCCGATGCCCGTCGGCCGCTCGTGCTTGAGCCGAAGTCTGCTCGGGGGCTCGCGGCGCTCCTGTGGGATGCGGCGTCCGCCATCGACGTCGCCTCCTCGGCCCGGGAGGGCGCGGCGTGACCGCGGCCGAGCGCGTCGCTTTCGCTATCGCCGACAAGCTCGGACTGGCTTTCCGCACTTCCGAGAGGGCTTTTACGTCCCCCATCCTTCGGCACGTTCGACGCGGCGGATCTCGGCGTCATCGAGCACTCCGACCAGCTCTCTGAACCGTCGAGCTCGCTTCACCTGCGGCCGGTAACGCTCGAGCTGTTCGGCTGAGAGCCAGCGGGTGATGCGTCTGCGTCCCCGGCTGTAGCCCCACTGGACGTAGGGGCCATGCAGGTCTGGCGGGTCGGCCTTGCACGCGCAGTTCTGCTTCCCACAGCGCAGCAACCGCACGGTCAGGCTCCCAGGCAACATCCCTTCTGGCTCCGCGAGCAGCTCGGCGAGGCGCTGACGGACGGTGGCCGCGCGCTGGTCGTCGCGTGCGCTCATCTGGCACTGCCGCTCGGGGTCCACCACTGCATGCCCTACACCTTATACGGTGTAAGGCATGGGTGCAAGCGCGTCGACGCCGGCGGGTCCGTTCTCCTTGCGCCGAGAACTGCTCGGGGCGCTGCCGATCATCGAGCACTTCTTGGTCCGGCTCGGGATCGACGACCTGCTCGCCACCTACGTGGTGAGCACCGACCGGCGGGTGCGCCTCGCCCCGGCCAAGGTGCTCGGGGTGCTCGTGCGCAATCTCTGCGTGCGCCACCAACCGGTGTACGCGCTCGGCGAGTGGGCGGCCAGCTACGACCCAGCCCTTCTCGGGCTCTCGGCGTCCGAGGTGTCGATGTTGAACGACGACCGGGCAGGGCGCGCCCTCGCCTCGTTGTTCGACGCCGATCGGGCCAGCATGCTCAACCGGCTGGTCCTGGACGCGGTGGCGGGCTTCGGCATCGATTGTCAGACGCTGCACAACGACTCGACCTCGGTGCGCCTCTCCGGCGCGTACCGCAACGCGGTTGGTGCACTCAGAGGCGGCAAGCCGACCGTCGCTCCCGCACGGGGGTTCTCCAAGGACCACCGCCCCGACCTGTTGCAGCTGGTCTGGATCCTGACGGTCACCGCCGAGGGGGCAGTGCCGATCGCGCATCGCATCGCTCCGGGCAACGTCGAGGACTCGACCACCCACATCTGCACCTGGGACGGGCTGTGCCAACTGCTCGGGCGGTGCGACTTCTTGTACTGCGCCGACTGCAAGCTCGCCACCAAGGAGAACATGGACCACATCGACCGGGGTGGAGGCCGCTTCGTCACGGTGCTGCCCCAAAGTCGCAAGGAGGATGTGGCGTTCCGCACCTGGCTCGTCACCCACGAGGCGACGTGGACCGAAGCGATGCGCCGGCCAGGGCGCCGCCTCGGCGATCCCGAGGACGTCTATGAGACCACCGAAGCACCGTGGCCGTCGGCCGAGGGCTACCGGGTGGTGTGGGTGCGATCCTCGGCCAAGATCGAACGCGACGCTGAGTCGAGGAGACGGCGCATCGCCGAGGGGATCGCCGCCTTGGACGAGCTCAACCAGCGCCTCGCATCGGCGAAGACCCGGATGAAGACCGTCCTCGCCGTCGAGACCGCAGCACGTGAGGCGCTCGAGCGTGCCACCGCCCAGCGCTGGGTCACCTTCAGGGTCGAAGAGACCACCGAGGTTCGCCACCGCCAGGAGTCACGCGGCCGGCCGGGAGCCAACACCCGCTACCGTCGCCTCACCCGCATCCGCCACCAGGTGCGCTTCTCGGTCGCCGACGACGTCGTTGCCGCCGATGCCCGTTCCGACGGCTGCTGGCCGCTCATCACCAACGACCGTGCCCTGGACGGCGCCGAGCTGCTCATCGTCTACAAGCACCAGCCCAGCCTCGAACGCCGCCATCACATCTTGAAGGGTGACCAGCTCGTCGCACCGGTGTTCCTCCACGATCCGGCGCGCATCGAGGGGCTCATGGCCTGCCACTTCGTCGCCCTCCTCGTCGGCGCCCTCGTCGAGCTCGTCGTCCGCCGGGCCATGGCCGACCGAGGGATCACTGAGCTCCCGCTCTACCCCGAGGACCGCGCCTGCCCCGCACCGAGCGCGGAGCGGATCTTCGAGGTCTTCGCCGGTTGCTCCCGACAGCACCTCCTCGACGCCCACGGTGAGCTCATCCAGACCTTCTCGCCCGAGCTCAACTCGCTGCAGCGCCAGCTCCTCAACCTACTGGGAGTGCCAGCCGCCCGCTACCGGTGAGCCGATGGGGGACGCATAACCGTCGTCGGACATGCGGAAAGCCAGCTCGGCAGATTGGACGCCGCGGCTATGGCTCGGCACCCAACCTTCGTCCGGGCGGTCGCCGCGGCGCTCGCCGTAGCCGACGAGGAGTCGGTCGTCGAGCAGGTCGTCGCGCTGGGCGGCCTCGCCGGCGCGAGGAAACCACACGCGGTCATCGTCGCTCGGTTGCGTGAGCTTCCGGCCATCGCCGCGGACCGCCGCCGCATGGCCGAGGACGAGGCCGAGGCGGCTCGGTGGGCCGCGGTCGATCGGGCCGTAAAGCGCGGGGAGACGCTCCGGGCGCTCGTCGAACGCGGCGACATCTACGCGGACGAGGCCCGGAGCATGCTCGCCCAGGACTTCGCCGACGACGGCCTGCGCGCCATCGCCGCCGCGGCGCTCGGGGGAGGCGCGGCGTGAGCGCCCGGGTGCCGCCACACTCGACCGAGGCTGAGCGGTCGGTCCTGGGGACGATCCTCGCCCTGCCTGGTGTCCTGCCCGATGTGCTCGCGCGCGGGCTCGCGCCCGGCGATTTCTACGCGCCGCGGTGGGGCGCGGCGTTCGCGGCGATCCTGGCCCTCGCCTCGCGCGGGGACGCCATCGACACGGTCACCGTCGGCGCGGAGTTGGCGACCGGCGCCTACGGCGACGCGGTCCCCGACCTGGCCGACCTCACCGCGGAGGTCCGCGACGTGCCGTCCCTCGCCCACGCGGAGACCTACGCGGGCCGGGTCGTCGACGATGCACGACTGCGGCGCGTCATCGCCGCGGGCGCGGAGATCACCGAGGCCGCGTACGGTCCCGACGCTCGGGCCGACGTGGACACCTTCGGCGACAGGGCCGAGGTGTTGCTGCACGCGGCGACCGAGCGTCCGGGTTTCGGTGCCGGCCCCGCGGAACTTGGGCAAGTCCTCGACGCCGCGATCGTCGAGTTGCGCTCGCGATCGGCAGGCGAACGCGTCGGCGTACCAACGGGCTTCGTGGACCTCGACCGGCTGACCGGCGGCTTCCGCCCCGGGCAGCTCATCGTCCTCGGAGCCCGCCCGTCGATGGGCAAGTCGGCGTTGGCGCTTGACATCGCGCTCTATGCCGCCCGCACGACGGGGCCGGCGCTGTTCGTCTCCGCGGAGATGAGCGCCCTCGAACTCGGCTCCCGCGTGCTCGCGGGTGGCGGCGTTGCGAGCGACCGACTGCTCGCGGGTCGGCTCGACGACACGGACTTCGCCCGGCTCGAGACCCGGCGGGCCGAGTTGTCCGGCGTCCCGCTGCTGATCGACGACTCTCCGGGTACGACCATCCTCGCGATCCGAGCCCGTGCCCGTCGCCAGGCGGCACGCGGTGGGCTCGCGCTTGTGGTCGTCGATTATCTGCAGCTTGTCGGCGCCGAACGGCGCGGGACACGGCGCGAGGCCGAGGTCGCCGAGATCAGCCGGGGGCTGAAGTCACTCGCACGGGAGCTGCACGTTCCCGTGCTCGCGGTGTCCCAGCTCAACCGGGGCGCCGAGTTGCGCGTGAATAAGCGGCCCCTCCTGGCGGACTTGCGCGAGTCCGGCCAGCTCGAACAGGACGCCGACCTGGTGCTCCTCCTGCACCGGGCGGCCGTTTACGACCTCGACGCGGACCCTCTCGCCGCCGAGCTGCACATCGCGAAGCATCGGAACGGACCGACGGGCCTGGTCCCGCTCGTGTGGCTCTCCGCCAGGATGACCTTCGCCAACGCCGCGCCCGCGGGGGTCCAGTGACGCTCGCCGGGTCGCCCGACACCGCCGGTCCGACCGAGGCGCAGGCCGTCGCCCTCGTGCTCGCGACGTTCCCGGGCGCGGTCCCGCTCGACGCCGAGGCCGACCAGGTGGAGCTGGTCGAGCTTCAGGCGCTCGGACCGACGCCGAGCAGCGTCCGCCGCTCGTCGACGGGCCTCGGCACCTGCTCGCGCTGCGGGGATCGGCTCACGACCGCCAGCGCCGTCGAGGTGCGCTGCGAGTACCGCGCCCTCTCGGACCTCTCGCGGCTCCGGACCTGGCGCGAGCGGCTCGTGTGCCGCGCGTGCGCGTTCGACGAGGGCGAGCGCCATGACCACCCGCACGGGCGCCAGGGCGAGCAGGAGCGGTTGCTGTGACTCGGCGCGCCTCTGCGCGGCTCAGCTTCCAGGTCATGGCCGCGCTCGACGACGACGCCCGGGCCGCTCTCCGCGCCGACATCGAGGCGCACGGCGTCCAGGTCCCGATCCTGCGCACGACGGACGGCCGGATCATCGATGGGCACCACCGGGCGCAGATCGCCGAGGCGCTGGGGATCGACTGTCCGAGTACCACGGTCGATCTCGACGACACGCAGGCGATCGAGATGGCGCTCCGCCTCAACATCCTGCGCCGTCACCTGGGGCCGGTCGCCTGGGCCTCGGCGTTCCGGCGCCTCGCCGAGGTACGCGGCCTCCGTGTTGGTACGCAAGGTCGGCAGCGGTCGGCGGGGAAAACGGACAACGTGGCCGTTTTCCCCGAGCGTCCGGCCGACCTGTCGGCGCTCGCCGGCGAGCTGGGTGTGACCCCGCGCACGGCCCGGCGCCGACTGCGCCTCGCCGAGAAGCTCGCCGGGCACCCCGACCTCGCCGCCAAGGTCGACCGCGGGGAGATCGACGCCCGCCGTGCCGAAGAGCTTGTTCGTCGTGAGAACTTCGACCGACGTCGGGCAGCGGCGCCGCCGGCGCCCGTCGTCGCTCTCGGGTCCGGCATCGAGGTCCGCTGCGGCGACTTCCGGGAGGTGCTGTCCGACATCCCGGGCGCTTCGGTCGACGCCATCGTGTGCGATCCGCCCTACGACGACGCCGGCATCCCGCTCTACTCCGACCTCTCAGCCTTCGCTGCGCGGGTGCTGAAGCCGGGGAGACTATGCATCGCCTACTGCGGGAAGGTGGACCTCCCCGAGCAGCTCGAGCGCCTGGGCGAGCACCTTCAGTACGTCTGGACCGGCGCGGTGTTCCTCCCCGGTCGCCACTCCGAGCACCACGGGCGGATGATCCGCGGCCGCTGGCGTCCGGTCGCCATCTTCTCGGCGGGCAAGTACGCGCCCCGACACTGGCTGATCGACGCGATGACTTCGGAAGGCGCCGGCATCAAGGGGCCGACAGATCATCGTTGGCAGCAGTCGGTGGGGCCGTTCGTCCGGTGGGTCGAACAGGTGACCGAGCCCGGCGAGCTGGTCGTCGATCCCTTCTGCGGGTCGGGCACGACCGGGCTCGCATGCCAGGCGACGCGACGGCGGTTCCTGGGTGCCGACATCGACCCTGGGAGCGTCTCGCTCACGATCGAGCGGCTGCGCGCAGCCGACGCGGCGCAGGGGGCGGCGTCGTGAGCGACTTCCCCGTGATCTTGCGCGGCTCGCCCGGCACCGAGGGCTGGGAGCCTCCCGGCGGCGAGCACCGCGGCAAAGCGCTCGTCTCGCAGGTCTCGCTCTACTGGCACGCCGCCGCGGACGGGGACGCCGAGGGCGACGGGCTTATCGCCGCGCTCATTGCCCGCGGAAGTCTCGTGTTCCACGGGCTCCTCGTCGTCCCCGACGACCTGCCAGAGCGGAACCCGACCGCGCTCGACGGCATCCGCCGGTGGGCGGGGGCGCACGAGTTCGACACGGCCGCCGAGCTTGCGCCGTGGCGTGTCGTGACGCTCTCTGAGTTCTTCGATCCGATGGCGACCCGTGAGGCGACGGAGACCAAGCCCGCGAAGCCCTGGGCCTTCGTGCCGAACGCGTACAACAAGGGCGCGGGTCCCGTCGTCGGTGCCGACCAGGGCCGGATCGTCCGGCTCGCCGCCGAGCACGTAGAGGAGCGCCGAGGGCGCAACGCCGGATCGTGGCAGGTGTGGCTGCCGGAGTGGGGCAGTCGGAACGGGGGGCAGGGCAAGGTCGATCGCGTCTCCCCGCACCGCCCGCCCCTGTGGGTCTCGTCTCGGCGCAAGGGGTGGACCGTGCGCTTCGCTCCGTGCGAGCACGGGCGCGGGACGCGCCCCGCACCGTTCCTCGACGTGCTCTCCGCGGCCTACACGCTCGACGCGGATCGCTCCGCGAGCTTCGTCGACCATTGCCGGCACTTCGGCGTCACGGCCGACCCGTTGCCGGTGTCGGTCTCCCTCGACGCGAAGGGGGCGGAGCGAATGGCCGCTGCCGTGCGCTCAGTCCACCAGCTCGCGCTCCGGCTCGACGAAGAGAGCGGGCGCTGGTTCACGACTCCACAGGACCGCAGGGAGCAAACGGTCCGCTACCCGCTCGCGTTCGGACACTCCCCGGCAGGGCTCGCCGACCACCTGCTCCGGCGCTTGCGCGTCGAGCCTCCGCTCCGGCGCTTCCCGCTCCGGCCCGAAGAGGACGCGGCCTGGTGGGAGGCGTTCCACGGTGCGCGGGTGTCGGCAGAGCCGGGGATCGTCGGGCGGCCGTTCGGAGCGGTGGTGCCCGACATCTCTTCGGCCTACCCGCTCGACGCGCACCTCCTCGGTTGGTGGGACGTGATGACCGCAGACCGGCTCGTGCGCCGCTCGGTCCTCCGGGAGCTGCGGGCGGTGTGCGCACAGGCTGCGAAGGATCCCCGCGCCGTGGTCGATCCCGGCGTGTGGGCTCGCTTCGGACTGACGATCTGCGAGGTCGTCCCCGCCGGCGAGCTGTTCCCGGTCGCGCTCGACGACCCGAAGCGCCCGGACGGGAGGACCGAGACGGCCCCGGTGACCGCTCGGGGCCGGAGCATGTTCTACTCGTGGTGCGACGTGGCGGCCGCGTCGATCCTGTCGGGTCGCGTACCGAAGATCGTCCGTGCCATCCGCCTCGTGCCGGAAGGTCGCCAGGACGGCCTGCGCCGGCGCGTCGCGGTCTACCCCGGCCTCGTCCTCGACGCAGCCGACGATCCGGTGCTCGGGCTCGTGCGTCGGCGACGGCAGGCGAAGGCCGAGGGCGACAAGGTGCTCGCCGCCGAGCTGCACGCGATGACGAACTCGCTCGTGTCTGGCAACTTCGAGCGGCTCGACGATGTCCGGCGCAAGCGCGGGACGGTGTGGCGCACCGAGGAGAAGGCCGGCCCGTGGACCTACGCGCCGATCGGCGTCACCGTCACCGCGGGTGCGCGCCTCCTGCTCGCCGTCATGGATCGGATGGCCCGGGACCTCGGCTCCTGCGTCCTCTACTGCGACACTGACAGCTCGATCCTCCCCGCGTCGCCCGCCGGCGGGGCGCTCGTGCTCGCCGACGGCACGGCGGTGCACGAGCTGAGCTTCGCGGAGGTCGACGGGCTCACCGACGCGTTCGCCCCGCTCTCGCCCGAGCAGGCGTGGCCGGTGTGGAAACGCACTCCGGCGCCTGGCGAAGAGCCGCTGCGCTGCGTCGTCTTCGGCCCGAAACGTCACACCGAGTACCGCAGCTCCGACGACGCGCCTGAACTGGTCGACTGGACCGAGGCCACGCTCGGCGGCATGTGGGCGGACCCTCCCGCGATGCCAGGACGCTGCGCAGAGGGCGGCATGGCTTGGTCGAAGGCGGCCGTCGAGCGCGAGGTGCGCTATGCCGCGGCGAAGGTCCGCGCAGGAGACGACGCCCGCCTGATCCGCGATCCGGTGCCCTGGGACGACCCGGATCCGGCGGTGCCTGCATTCCCGACGCTGCGACGCCTCCAGGTGACTTCGCCGAGGCTGCTCGGCACGCTCCCGGCGTCCCTCGGCGCACACCTCGGGTCCCGCTTCATCGAAGCGTCGTCTCCGATCGAGCCCGACGCGAGCTTGGTCGCCCTCGACCCCGGCGGTGCGCTGGACGACTGGCAGGGCCTCGGCTGGGAGCATCGCAGGACCGGCCAGCGCGTGCGGGTCACATCGACGGGCACGGACTACTCGGCCGTTCGTTTCGAACCGCTCCGAGAGCGTGGCGTCGCCTACGGACGGGCGCCCCGAGGTGAGCGGATCGAGTCGGTCACGGTGACCCCGCTCTCGGCTGTCTACCGCGGCCGCGTGTCGCCGGTCCTCGACGCCTCCGAGGACGGCGAGCCCGGAGACCTCGCCCGGTTCCGGGTCCGCTACGAGGACACGTACGGCCTCGGACCCGGCCAGCGCGAGGCACTCGTGGCACTCGCGGCGTCGATGCCTTCGCGTATCTTCGCCGAGCTGGTCGGTGTGACCCAGCGGATGGCTCTCGGGATCGCACGGGGCGACCTGCCGCGTGCTTCACGCATGAAGCGCATCCTCGGGAATCTGCGGAGCAACGGTGCGGCCTGGGTCGTGCCGGAGGTCCGGCGCTGCGCCTGCGGGTGCGGCGGGCCGCTCGGCCCCGAAGCGCGCGCCTACGTCGACGCGACGCATCGCGAGCGGGCGAAGAAACGCCGCTCACGGTCGAAGTCTCCCGCGCCCGGAGAGTCCGGGGCGGACGAGCGAAAGGAAAGTGGCCCATGACCACGATGACCGGCGAGGCCCCGGCCCGGGCCATCTATCGGACCCTCTGCGGGAACCTCACCCGTGACCCCGAGCTGCGCTTCAGCTCGAAGGGGGTCGCCTGGACGACCTGCGGGCTCGCCGTCAACCCGAGGAAGCGCCTCGACGACGGGTCCTACGAGGAGCTGCCGGCCGAGTTCTACGACCTCGTCTGTTTCGGGGACACGGCCGAGCACGTCGCCGAGTGCCTGACCAAGGGCGACCGGGTGCTCGCCTTCGGGCGCGTCGAAGAGGACTCGTGGACGGCGAAGGACGGGACCGAGCGCACCACGACGAAGCTCGTCTGCGACGAGCTGGGACCGTCCCTTCGCTCCGCCACCTGCGAGGTCCACCGCACGCGCCGGGAGGGTCCGGCCGAGCGCGAGGCAGACGACGACTACGACGAGGAGCCGTTCTGATGGTGCCTCTCGTCTACGCCGCGCACCCGCTCACCTGCTACCGCAGCGCCCACGAGCGAGCGTGCCTCGACGCGATCGCCTCGGCGTTCCCCGGTGCCGAGGTCCTCGACCCCGCCGAGTGCTTCGCCGACAACGCCGACTGGCTTGCCGGCTGGCCTGCGCTCGTACCGACGCTCTCTGCCCTCGTCCTGTTCGCCGACGAGCAGGGCAGCGTCGGGGCGGGGTGCCTTCGCGAGGTCGCCGACGCGATCGCCGAGGACATCCCCGTGCTCCTGCTCGACCGAGGCCACGAGCTCTGCGAGCTGCGGTCGCTCCGGCTCCTCCCCGCCTCGTCACGCAACCCCGCACGTGCGGCCGCGCCCGTTGGCGGGCAGCACGTCACGGTCGCCGACGCTCTCACCCACCGTCAACGAACCCGAGGGGGTCACCATGCGAACCTCTGAGACCATCGACCAGCTCGCTGCAGCGCTCGTCGCAGCGCAGGCCGAGTTCCCGACGGTGACCAAGACCAAGGTCGCACGGGTGCCGACGAAGGGCGGCGGCGAGTACGCGTACCGCTACGCGGACCTCCCCGACGTCCTGGCCGCGGTCCAGCCGGTGCTCACCAAGCACGGCCTCGCAGTCATCGGGTTCCCCGATACGACGGCCGAGGGCGGCAAGCCCGCGCTCACCACCCGGCTCGTGCACATCTCGGGGCAGTGGATCGAGGCGACCGTCGAGCTGTTCCTCTCCCAGGAGACCCCACAGGGCCAGGGCTCGGCGATCACCTACGCCAGGCGCTACGGGCTCTGCGGTGCCCTCAACATCGCAGCTGACGAGGACGACGACGGCGGGCTCGCTGAGGCGTCCGGACGAGCGCGGAAGCGTTCGCCGGGACCCTCGCAACGCACCGCGTCTGCCGAGACCGGCGAGCAGGTCAGCGTCGCCCAGCTCCGCAACATCGGGCGGCTGTTCGGCGCCCTCGGCATGGCCGAGCGCGAAAAGCGCCTTGAGTACACCTCGGCGGTCGTGAACCGGGAAGTTGCCTCGTCGAAGGAGCTGACGAAGCGGGAGGCCTCGAAGCTGATCGACCTTCTGGAGCACGACTGCGGTCCCGCGGAGGCCGCGTCGTGAGGACCCTCACCGCCTACGAGCGCAGGCGCTACGCGATCGCACGGAGCCGGGAGCGCCGGGACGCGGAGACTCGCCCCGCTCGTCGCCGAGGTCGAGCGGCTCGTCTCCGAGGTCGGCTGGCGCCAGGCCCGGCCGGTCGTCACCGCGGTCATGGCGCCGGTGCGAGTCACCGGCCCGCGCGGGGTCTGGCGTCACCGGGTGGGCAAGCGTGCCGGCGCACGGCTCGTCGACGGGCTCGGGGTGCTGCCGGCACAGGGGTGCCTACCCCTCGACGCGCACCCTCGTCGTAGTCTTTTCGGTGCGAAGGGAGGCGCGACCGTGAGGCGAGATGTGCTCACAAACGCGAGCATCGGTATCGGTACTGACGGGACGTAGCCGTGGCGAGTAACCGAGCTGCCCGAGCTCTCGTCTTGGTCGTCGGCGGAATCCTGCTGGCCGTGTCCCCCTTCCTCGCGTGGGTTCGCATCCTCGGCCTCTTCAACGTGGACCTCTTCACGCTCCTTCGGGCTGCGGGCGACCCGTCTGATTGGGCATGGGTCGCCGTCGTTATTGGGCTCGGTGTAGCAGTCGCCGGCATCGGGGCTCTTTATGAGGGCGGCGAGACGACCGCACGTGTCGGAGCCGCAGCCGTCGCAGTCTTCGTGCTCGCGGCAGGTGCTTCCGGGGTCACGCAGTTAGTTCACGTCGTCACCGAGAGTCGCGGCCTGGTTGGCTTCGGCCCGGGTCTTTTCCTGGCAGGGTTGTCCGAAGTTGCGATAGTTCTCGGCGTTGCGCTGCCTCGCCGTGTGACGCGCATTCAGGAAGCGGACGTCGCTGACGATGAGAGGTGGGAAAGTACACAGCTGACACGAGGTACAGAGCCCGTCGTCGTCCTCACCCGACGCACCGCTCGCCGTGGGTTAGTTGTGCTCCTGACCGTACTGATCTTCTGCGGTATTGGCATCGGTGCGTACCTGGCCAGTCGCCCGGCGGGTCGAGCGCAGCCCAAGGGCACGTACACGACACCGCACTATTCGACAACAGGCACGTCGATGACGACAAAGCGCAAGCCCGCGACCACTGGCTTTACAGTCCTCGCCCCTGCGACTGTGCCCCCGGTGTACGCTGAATGCAATGTCCCTGTTAGTCACAGCATGGATGGGAACCTGTATCCGCTGTTGTGTGCCGACGGTGGCGTGAACATTCGGGCGTGGGACGGATATACGAGTTACATTGGCGGACCCCTATTCTTACTTGGAAGACACGCGGACGCGGCGGTTGTAGTGGCGGCGATGTGCGAGGCGTATTACCACAAGCCAGCCGACGCCACTGCGGTGGAGGTCCAGAGTGCCGAAGAACTGGCTGCGGCCTATTACGGCTGGAAATTCCACGTAGCAACACACTTCCTTCCCTCTTTCCGCAGGTCGGCTGACCGATATCCCGCCAATTACAGGGGGCGCTTCCGCTCGGCCTGGTAGGCGGTCGCAGGCAGGTTGAGCAGGTCGAGCACCTGGCGGTGGAGCTTGGAGAGGGTC